>JABSON010000001.1 GCA_013215915.1 Campylobacteraceae bacterium
AAGTCCTATTTTAAGGGATTTGTATTTTTAGAATTATTTAGAATATTGTTTTTATTTCTTTTTTAAGTCATATATTCACCGTATAGAGATAAAAAGCAATTAAATTAGTTTAGTTTTTATAGTTTTTTGTGGTTTTTTATTAGGAAAAAGTAGAATATTTACAAGTTTTTATAGAATTTTAATATCTTAAAATACAAAAACCCTAAGATTAGGGATTTAAGCTTAAAAAGTATACTTTTACCCCGTATAGAGTACTGGAGTATTTTTCATTTAAAGTATAAGTACAGAAGCTAACTTTTTTTCTGTATGTGAATCATTTTTATCTAAAATGTCTTCTTTTGAGAAAGTAAATATTTACTTTCTCATCTAAGTTATTTATATTTTTATATTTTTGCTTTATTTTTTAAAGCTGAAAGTACAATAACTTTTTCGCCTTCTTTAAAATCTGTATCTTTTGAATCAATATCCCAATAAGTTGATTTATATTCAACTTTTCTATTTTTAATAATACCCTCACCTTTTTCATTCAAAAAAGTATCATTAATTTCTTGATCTTTTGATTTTAAGAATTTTTCCATAAGTTTAGTTCTTAATGAAAAAAGAAGAACTAATGCTAATATACAAATAGAAGCAATTTGCCATAAACCATCATTAAAATCTATAAAGTTTGTGGCAATTCCTATTAAAATAGAAGAAAAACCAAACCAAAATGAAATAAAAGAAAAAGACATAACTTCAATAACAATAAGAAATAATTCTATTACTATTAAAATAGTGGGAGAGATTATACTAAGCACCTCCATTTGTTGTACCTTTTCCAAACCAAGTATCATCCATAGAACCAATAGTTTGTGGTCCATCATATGGTAAGATTAATTTATTAGTAGATTTACTTCCTGCTAGTTTATCAAAAGCAGCAATTCTATCTTTTGCTAATAAGAACTCAGCAGCTTTACCATTGCTTCATTAATAGTATTCATAGCATTTTGCTGACCTACTGCTATTTGCTCTTGTTCATATCTGCTTGCATCTGCTTTTAATAAAAGTAGTGGGTCGTATCCTCTTATCTAAATGTTCTAATAAATAGATGTACTTAATAATACGATTATCAAATAAAACTAGGAAAAAGATATATCAGTAGCTTATTACGGAGAAGTTTTACCAAAAGCGACATAACTAGTTGAATATACTTGGTTAATAGAATTTTATAAATTAGAACTGCAATTAAGAGAATATCGTGTCTAAATCCATTGTTTTTTGAGTGCTTTTAAACATAAAGTCTACAATATATTTAAACTCATCATTAAAAACAGAAGTAATATTCTTTTCTTCATCTGTGTAGCTTATGTTTTTTGCAAAGAGAAATATGATATTAAGAATATCATATTAGTTGTTTGGACACAGAGTGTATTCCCTCTCTTCGTTCATGGCACATATAATGCTTTTATAGCTTTGGTTAATTGACATTTATTTATGACTTAAGATAGATTTTAAAGTCCACCTTTATATCTCTTCTTAAGTCCTGGCATTGTTAGTTGTAGTTCGTAGCCTTTTTTTATTGTTTCTTCTGAGTATTTTAAATCATTTCTAAGATATTTTAATAACTCATCTTTATTATTTAATATTGCGGCAATAGCAAAATAGTAGGCAGTCGATGTTACATAATCTTTTTGTTTTGAATAAAATACAGTTAAGTTTTCAATTGATTCTATTGAGTCTACAGTTCCCAATTTAGTATCTAATTTATAATATTTTAAAGCTTGTTCTTTATCTTTTATTGTATTTTCATATAAAAGTCCAAGGTTAAAGTATGAATCAGTAATTCCTTTTGAAATCGATATTTTATACCATTTTATTGCATTCTCATAATCTTTTAAACTTGTATAAGAAATTGCCATATTATGTGCAGCTTTAAAATAATCTTTTTCATAAGCTCTTGTATACCAAATAATAGCTTCATTATAATCTTTTAAGGTATCTTCATAAAATAAGGCTAAATCAAAAGCTGAAGCTGGGTCTGAACCTGCTTCTTCATAGAACATAACAGCTTTTGGGTATCTTTTTAGTCTTGGGTCCATATCGGCTTTTTTGTAGATGGGTAATTCAGTAATAAATGTAACAGGAGGTCCAGTTGGTTTTGACTTCTCTTCACAAGATGTAAAAATTAAAGACATTAAACTTATTAGGATAAGTGAAGTTAGTAGTTTTCTCATTATTTTAGTCCTTGGATATATTTTTCATCTTTTTGGTTTAGAAATGTTTCTTTGAAATTATTTATTTTCTTCGTAATTAGACTATAAGTGGGGCATGGAACTTTATTAATCAGTCTCCATATAATAATTAAAATAATTATTTGATAGTACCATAATAATCTTTGTTTTTAAAGGATTTAAATGACAAGAACTACAAAGGTCTTAGCAGATGATCAAATATATCATTTTATATATAGAGGAAACAAATGATGGCTGTACCTTTTACTGTTTTTTGGAGCTATGGACATTTATTTTATCCATAAAAAGTGGAAATTAAATTCCACCTTTGTATCTCTTTTTTAGTCCTGGTATTGTTAGTTGTAGTTCGTAGCCTTTTGTTATAGTTTCTTCTGAGTATTTTAACTTAGTTCTTAGATGTTTTAGTATTTCATCTTTATTTGACATATACACAACCCAATTTAAAAGATATGCTGACGCTTTAACTGGCTCATTCAATTGGGCATATAGTAATCCTAAGTTTTTGATTGACTTAAGACTACCTGTTTTAATATCCATTTTATAGTATTTTATTGCATTAGGATAATCTTTTAGTTTACGTTTATACATAAGTGCAAGATTAAAATATGCATACTTATCTTCTTTTAATATTGCTATTTCATACCATTTTATTGCATTATCGTAATCTTTCTTATCTTCATATGCCATTCCTATATTATTAGCTGCTTTTTCGTAATCTTTTTCATGAGCTCTTTCATACCACATGATAGCTTCATCATAATCTTTAATCTTATCAGTATAAAAATTCCCCAAGTCAAAAGCTGAGGCTGGTGATGACCCTGCTTCTTCGTACATCATTTCTGCTTGAGGGTATCGTTTTAGTCTTGGGTCCATGTCGGCTTTTTTGTAGTGGAAGTATTTTCCTGCAGTCATGTCCATTCTTTGCATTTTTAATGGCTTTTTTTCTTCACAAGCTGTAAAACTTATTGTCATTAAACTTATTAGAATAAATGAGGTTAGTAGTTTTTTCATTATTTTAGTCCTTGGATATATTTTTCATCTTTTTGGTTCAGAAATGTTTTTTCGAAATTATTTATACATATTGTATAGGTGTAAGTATATTTCCTAATAGTATGTTCCTTATTAAAATAGGTATAATTATACTTCATGCTTATATTATTTGTTATTACAATAATACTAAAGTTTTTATTGTTGATTCTATTTATATAAGTAGCTGAAAATCTAGGAATTAATAAGTCAACAACATAATAATTTTCTACAAGAGAGGAATCTAGAACTTTAACATACTCATATCCTCCCTTATCATCAACGACAATCATTTTAAAACTATTATCTTTAAAAAATGATTTTGGGATTTTAATTCCTGTTTCTCTATCGAAGTTCTCCTTAGCTCTTTTGTCTAATTCACCTACAAACAACTCCAACTTATACCCATGCAAGGATCTTGTGAGTTCTGATATTTCTTGTTTTAAGGCAGATTGGAATATTGGTTTTAATTCTTTATGATTATCCCCTAAATACTTTTGTATTTCTTTTGGGGTATTAAAGTTTGGTACATTTTCTATATTTTCATTATTCAAAACTTCTTTTAATATTTTAGCTTTATAATTCCCATCTTTTCCAAATATTGACGCAATAATATAGTTTTCTACTTGTGAGTTAACCATATAATAAAGCAATAACTCATACAAAGCAAACACAGCGATATAAATACCCCATAATACTGCCGAAGCAGGATTAAGAGAAATAAGCAATAATATTCCAACTTGTAAAATACCACCTACAAGTATTACAACTTTTGCATCTGTATCTGATTCATCTAAATCCATATATCTATTGGTCTCTGTATAAATAAGTATTGCAATACCAAGTCTTCCTGCAAACCGTCCCACATTGATATTGGCTTTTCCAAGAACAAGAGATGTTCTAGCCATTGAGGGTTTTTTAGATAGCCATTGCGATGCTTGTGCTAATGATGCCCCAGCTATGGTTGTCAAATCAGAGAGCAAGTTTACAAGATTACTTATTTTTCGTTTTTCGTAAGATATTGCAAAATTGTAAACTCCCCATACCCCTAAGATAGCTGAAGATATTTTTGTTGCAAACAAGGTTTTTTGGTAGGTCTTGGAATTTATATGTTTATATCTATCAACATCTTCAATAACGCCACTATTCTTAAATCTATTTATATTCCCTTTCTCTATATCTTTTTTACTTTCAAGTATCCTGATTTCTTTTTGAAGACGCTCAATTTGTTTATTGTGATGTGAATTAACTTGTTGAAGTGACTGCTCTTTCTTTTGGACATATTCATTATATTTTTCAGGAGTCATATTCTTATTGTTTTTTTTATTTTCTATTCTTTTTTCAGTATCTTTTTGAAAGTTATCTTTTTTTGTTTTACTACTTTTTAGATGTTTTTCTCGTTTTGAAATCTCTTTATTTTTCATTTTTATTTTCAAAATAATTTCATTTTTCTTTTGCATAGCAGAATCTAAGTTTTCAAGTATTTTGGTATAACCATTAATTGCATTGAGTGTTTCATATATTGCCATGGCATTATATTGCGTTTTTTGTTCTGCATCAAACTGTTCTGGTAAGATTAGTTTATCTACCTTATTCATAAGATTTATTTTATCTTTATCAGGTGAACTATTAAAATCTATTTTATATTTCGAGCTCTTATGGGATAGAATATCATTTGAAAGTTTCACAACATTATTATGTCTTACTAAGTGCCCATTATCTGCATCATTATTACCACGTTCTACAAGCGAATGCCCAAACAGTACATTCATCATAGCCGCATTGGCTTCGAAGAAATCTGGATTATCATCTTGTATCTTTATCCACGAATCTACTTTATTATCTAAATCACTTAGTTTTTTATAGTTATGAAACATAAATTCTACAATATATTCCAAATCAGTATTAAAGCACGAAGTAATGTTTTTTTCTTCATCAGTATAACTTATATTTTTAGAAAGCATCAAAATGATGTTTTGCATATCATAGTAATTGTTTGCGTACATTGTATTATCTGTTTCAAATGGCTCTACATTAGTATAGGCTTCTAGAAGAGTTTTTATCTCTTTTGTATTCAAATATGTTTCTAGGTGCTTTAATATTGATATAGGTGAATCTTCTGCTTTAAATTCTTTAAATGTTTTAAGCTTATCATGAAGATATAGTTTATTTAAGTTTTTATTTTTATGAATATCTTTATCTATCGTATGAAATAAGCTTACTTGTTTTTGAAGATCATCAAGTTCTTCAAACTGAACAAGAAGAGATTCTTCTGAGGTAAACATATCTTTATATCGTGATTGATCATCATTGATTTCATCTCTTATATTTTTAATATCATCTTCTTGTATTGCAGGAAGTGCTTCCATCATATTCAGAACTTCTCTAAATTCATCTCTTGCTTTTTTTAGGCCTTTGTTATCTTGTATTTCTTTTTCATAGGCATCTGAAAACATTACAGATAAAATAAGCATGTGAAAAAAGTTTTTTCTATTGGCTTCATATTCATCATACATGCTTAGCATATCTGCATAGTTGTCTACAATACCTTTTGTATGAGTAGATGAACCAGTACGTTGATTGATATAAATATCTCCAAAGACATATATAGGATTCCATTTACTAAAAAAAGACTTATTAACGATTTCTATACGTGTTTTATATTTTTGAACACTATAAAAATCTGATATCAAGGAATCAAATACGGCACCATCTGTATCAAATAATTTAGACTTTATCTTACCATTAAATATTTCATGAGAAAATAAGTCAAAAGTATTATGCAACTTTTTCACATTCTCAGCATGTTTTTCGGCTATTTCTTTTGTTACATAAAAGTAATTTATTTGTTTAGAAACAGTATAAACATAAGTATTCTCATCTTTTATTTGTTTTATAATTGGGAGGTTTTCACTATAGTTTGTTTTGAAGCTTGTTTCGTAGTAATAGTATAAATCTTCTACAACTCCAAGTTCATCATCAATGATAGCCACAACACTTATAATATCTTGATTTGTCCTTTTTACATTTGTATTGTTCTTTTTATCATTATTAGTGATTTCTTTAAGTTCAATATTATCTATGTTTTTTGTATAAAAAGAATTCTCACTAAGTTCTTTTAGATTAATTTCCATACCAGTAAACTTATCAAGATTTTTGATCTTATTTTCACTTGTTCTTTGAAGTTTTGTGTTCACATAATACACACTTACTTTTTCATAAGATGAATCTATATGTATACTTCTTATGGCTTTTTCATATACATATTTATATTTTTTATCTATTATACTTGTAATGATTTTTTCGTAATGAATAGTTGGGATTTTTTTAATACTCGTTTTTTCTGAAACGATTGTTATTTTAGTATTTTCAGGAACTTTATCTTTATCCACAATATTATTATAATCAACAATTTTTTGCACTGTGGTATTATGATTATTTGCAATTACGGAAAGTACTTCTCCTTTTTTGACGGTATATTGTATTTCTGTATCTTTGGTATTTAAATAAATATCTTTAGTGACTACTTTATATTCAGCTACTACATCACCTTTTTTTACATAGACGTATGCATTTAGATTCGTTTTTATAATATCACTTATTCTTGGGTCTACTTCTTGATCTTTAAAAATAGGAGAAGTTGACACCTCAAATTTTCTTGATGCTCTTAGGTGTTTTTGAATACCTTCATTTTTTGCATCTTTTGTATTTCGTATAAGATATAGTTTGTACCCTTTTTCTAATCTTTTAGCAATATTTGTTATTAGCTTTTCTGCCATAGTATTTCCCCTTCTATTTTAGTCACATCTTTTGAAGCTATATTGTTATCTTTTAATATACGTTCAAGGTCATATTTTTGCTTAATCTCTTCACTGGTTATTGAATATGCTTTTTCTTCACTGTGTAAGATAACATCGTCTTTATCTTTTAGATTTAAAAATACTTTTATACCCGTACCTGGATCTAAATTGGTAAGTGCTCTTACATATATAATCGTATCTTCAAAAAGATCTATCATTGAATCATTGTCATCATCAAGAGTTATATCTACTACAAATTTATCTGTTTTCCCTACCTCATTCTTTTGTGAAAAAGCGTGTATTATTGGAGCAATAGCTGCTGCTACTGGTAAAAGTGCTGGTATTTTTGGAGGGTTTGGTGCTAGTGGAGGAGCAGAATTTAAGGAAATTCCTTTACCTTTTAGGCTTATTTGTGTTTGGGCATTTATTTGTATGTCATTACCTTTTATAATGATATTACCATTAGAGTTCATTTCTATGTATGAATCTCCTGTTTGCATTACATATTGTTTTCCTACAACTACAAACTTTGTATGCCCTACTTGTTCTGTTGAGCTTAATGCTACACTTTCGTTTTTAGCAGCTCCAACAGTGATTTGATATGCACCTCCTACTGATAAGGCTTTTGCTATTGCTATTGTTTCAAACTTGGCAAGTTTAACGAATTCTGTTTGATTTCCACCTATTGTTATATCTTCATTGTTTTTTATATGTATTTGTTGATTGTTTTCTATTTTTTTATAAGCATTATTTTGTGCATGTAATCGTACATCTTTTTGTGCTCGTAAACGTAATACTTCTGCATCTTTTTTATCTTCAAAGAATATTTCATTATGTCCAAATTCATTGTCATGTTGTGGCATTGAATGTGTTTTTATAAAAGACTGAGTATATGATGTTGCTAAAGGGTATGGGTTTTTATTTTCTCCATTATGCAAAGCTTTTAGTATTATTGGTTTATCTGGGTCACCGTTTATAAAAGCTACTACTACTTCAGAATTTACTCTTGGTATAAATTGTGCTCCATATCCATCTCCTGCAAAAAAAGTTGTATACCTTAAATAACATGAGCTTACATTATGTGCAAAATGAAACAAAACTCTTATTCGACCTTTGTCATCTACATCTACTTCATTTGCATGTTCGGGAGCGTTTGCAGTTCCTTGTGATACTATGGCAGTTAGTACGCCATTTATTTTAGGTTTTAGCTCTATCTCTTGGGGCTTGTAATCTATATCATAGGGTATTGCTTGAAATACTGCCACAAATTGTGGTTTATCATTATCTTCTTCTTGTACATATTCTTCTAGCGCATTTGGAAATACACCTTCGTATTTTGCACTTGTTATAATCATTCGTACTTCTTTATCACTTTGTTCATCACTCAAGGTTATATTAATAGCTTCATTAATATACAATTCTTTTGAATAACAATCAAATAATGCTTGTTTTGCATAATATCTTTGTGCATTAAGTTTTGAATATCTCTCTAAGTCAGAAAATACATGATTTTTATATTCATTTAGTTTATCTATTTGTTGCGATTTTATAATATCTGTTCTTAGTTGTTGTGTTTTACTATTATCTTTTATTTGTGAGCTTATATTTTTGCCATACTCTTTATCTAGATTAATTGAGGGTCTATGTTCATCATAGTAGGCATAAGAATTTGTACTTGGACTAAACTCTTTTATGAAGTTATAAGATCCTATTGTTTTTTTATTTATATACTTAGCATGTTCGTTTAACTCACATATCGTAAGTTTATATTGTTCATTTGTAGAATAATCATGTATTAGAGTATATCCCTCTTGTTCTGCTAGCATGTTTATAAAAGACAAGTCACTTTGATTGTATTGAGTTGTATAGTCTCTTATTGGGCATTTATCCAAATCTAGTTTTATTTCAAGGATTATATTTAAAACAGCAGAATAATCTTTCATAACTTCTTTTATTATTTGAACAGCTGTTTTTTTATGAAATATCTTACTTACTACATTAGTTTCTAGGTATTGTATTGGAGATACTATATGAGCTATATATTTGTATTTGTTAGCTACTACAGAATTTTCACTTATTTCCATAATTCTACCGCAGATGTTTTTTTCTTCTTGAGTATGCACATCTGTAATAGTAAAGATAGCTTCTTTATCTGATATATATTCAATTTCTAATGGAGTTTTACTTACAAAGTATACTTTAAAGCTATACGTTTTATTTAAAGCTGATTCTCCCTCAAACTTGTATACCCCAAATTCACTGTCACTTTCTCTCAAGCTATTTGTGTATTCTAGGATTTTAATTGTGGCGTTTAGATCTTGTTTAATTTCTTTCTTTCTTGGCATACTTTTTAAATCAATCAACTCTATTCCTTTTTATAAATTATTTCCAGCTTCAATTATAAACTCTTCTTCATATACTTTTGCACTCAAGAGAAACTCCGTCTTCTTATTTTTACTTTTTTATTAAATAAAATTATTTAACTCAAATTATTGCATTCTCACATTTGTTTTGTGATTGAGCAAAAAATAATCTATCAATATTTTCATACTAATGCAAACTTAATAAGAATCTCCCAGTATATCCATCAACTCCCGTCGTAAGTGCAAAATAAATAGTGATAAATGGAGCCAAAAACGCAATGATTTTCCACTTTGTACGCCAAAAACCTGTTTTTTTATCAAACTCTTTTAGGTAAGTTACACTTTTTGGAATATTACCATTTCCGCTTAATAAAATAGCAGTAAGAATCATACTTGCAGCACAAAAAATAATTAATTGATAAAGAAATGGATCTCCAATATTTTGTTCAAAATAATCTTCAAAATTTGGAAAAAACAATGCTCTTAATATATGATAAATTCCTAAAAATGTAAAAATAAGAAGTGATGCTGATATACCTTGACTAGTATAAACTGAAGGACCATTTTCAGGATCGTTTAGTAGTTTCATAGTTACATCATTGCTTAATTGAATAGGATCTTTGATTCCTCTTTTTTTATATATATCTTTAATTTTTTGAAATTTATAACAAAGTTTAAATATAAATACAAATGGATTTAATTTTAATGAAAAAATTATTCCAAACCTTATCATTGCTTTAAAATAAAAATAATTTATTACATTATAAACATATTCAATTTTTTTCATGATTAATCCTTAAAATCACTATCATTTACATCATAACCGTTAATAATAGTACTCCCTTTATATTCTTGTATTTGTTCTATAGCTTCATCCCCTAGCTCTGACATTGCCCAACCTGCAACACCACCTATTACTACAGCTGTACCTATTACAACCCAAGCTGGAGCAGTAACTATTGAAGCCGCCAAACCAAAAATACCAACTACTGCATATCCAGCTACTGTTCCACCAGTAAAACCAAGTGCAGTACTTCCAACTTGTTGTTCTGTTTGTGCGCCAACATTACCAAAATATTCTTCACTTTTATATCTAGACTTGTCATATTGATAAGCTCCACGAATTTGAATAACACCTATAACTACAGAAATTACAAAGTTCACTCTACCTAAATTTGCTCCCCATTTAGAAAAACTATAAGTTTTTACACTTCCATTGCCTCCCCAACCATTTTTGTATTCTTTAAGATATAAACCTTTTGAATTGCTAAGTGCAAATTTACCTTTACTTTTCTCCATACCTACTGTAAATCCACCAAAAGCATTATTACCATGAGACATTATCCCCGTAACATCACTTGTTTTTGTTTTTGCTACTGGTTCATCTGTCTGGGGATCAATAAAAATAATTCCATCATTTTCTTGTATTATTTTTAAAACTGCATAAACTTTTCCTGTGACAGGGTCAGTTATATGTGCACTTTTTATATAGGATTTAAACATTTCTAAACTTGTAGTATTCATATCATCGTTTTCCAAAGAGGCAGAATTAGCTCCACTTACCATACTAGCTTTTAGAGTTAGTTTTTTTGTAAAAGTTCCTTGCCCTACTATTGGTTCGAATTCTGATATCAATTCTTTAAATTGTTCGTCATCTTTAGGTCTTAGTTCTATTAATGTTTGAGATTCACCTTTATCATCAAGAGTAACGTCAAAAGTACTCCCACCAGTACCATCTTTGATAACTTCAAATTCTTCATTATCTGCTAGTACTTCTACTGTTACTGTTTCATTTGGTGTTCCAGTTACAGTTACATATACTTTACTTCCCAGAATAATATTACTTCCATTTAGTTTATTCATTTCTAGATTTTTACTAGTTTCTTCACTTTTATTAGGTATTAATAAAACTTGTCCAACTAGAATTATATTTACATTTTTAATACCATTAGCTTTTGCTATTTCTTGAAATGATACGGAATACTTTTGTCCGATTTGTGATAGTGTTTCATTTTTCTGAACTTCATGAGTTTTTACTTTTATAGGCAAGTCATTTTTATCATAGGAAAAATAAAGACTTGTAAGTTTTACTTCAACAGGAGGAAATTTTACTTCAACAGCAGACACTCCATCACCTACAACCTTACCACCATCACTACCAGAAGAAGAGCTAGATTTAGCATCTATTTTATCTATATCAGCGTTTGGTGTTTTAGATACTGTCAGACTATCTGCTACAAATGCTATTGGATTATCTACTGGTTTTGCATAAGAAGGTAATAAAGACGAAAAAAAATCTGACATTGAAGATAAAGAGAATGCATTTAAACCACTAGGATCTGTAAAGTTAAGAGGACTATTATTTACATATCTATAGAAGTTATAATCTCCGCCTTTAAACTCAATTGGATCAGGACTTAAGAATCTCTGTGTACTTGGGTCATAGTATCTTGCTTTATAATAATACAATTCATTTGTATCGTAAACTTGCGCCGTATATCCGTAAGGATTTAAGGTTTCAATAGTTTTTTGATGATCAAGGATTATTCCATATGCATCATCATAGATAAAACTCTCAACTATCTTAGCGTCTATATTGCTTAAAGCTATGATACTTCCTTGATTATCACTATGATAAAAGTAAGTATTTTCTAGAGTATTATCATGTTCTACTTGTTTTTCTTCACTTAAAGAATTGTATTCATCTTTTGATAATTGTGATTTAGAATAAGTAGTGATAGATAAGGGGCTATCTATATTTTCATCATGTATGATACTTGCTATTAATTCTTTGTTTTCATCTAAAATAGCTATTATATTATAGTTATCATACAAGTAGTTATGAAGTATTCCATTATGTTTTTTACTTATTCTTCTTTGTAAGGCATCATATGTGAATTCTAAGTTATGATCATTTGAAGATACAGAGATTAAAAGGTTTGAAGCGTTAAAGGTATATGATGTTGAGTCATTTGTACTTTTATTTACTTTCTCTTTTATATTTCCTCTTTTATCATACACATAATAAAAAGTATCATCTTCTTCTAATTCATGAGTGTTAGAGTATTGTTCATTATTATTTAGTTTATTTCCTGCTTCATCATAAGTGAAGTTTGTTATATCACTTTTTATTAGTCTATTTATATCATCATAAAAGAATACTTTTTTAGATGTTTTATTATTTTGTGTATGTTCTTTTAGAATTACTAATCCTAATTCATCATAAGAATAAGTTAGCTCTAGATTATTTGTTTTTACATTGCTGATATTATACAAAACATTATATGTTTTTTCTTGTGTTTGTTCATTTGGGTAAGTTATATTAGTAGTGATATTATAATTATTCTTACTCAATTGTATAACATCTTTTTTATTTATGATTTCTTGGATATTATTATTATCATCTCTTTTAAAAGAGTATTGTTTATCTTTAAATAAAACCATATTTAAAGCATTTGTTTCATTATCATATACTTTATCAATATCTATATCATTAATGCTATGTGTTATAAGCTGTGAGTTTTTATTATAATAGTTTTCAATTTTTGCTGTACTATTATTTGCTTGTAATAATTGACCTAAATTATTGTAGCTATAAGTAATTGTATCATCACTGTTATTTACTTCGATTAGTTGTTCATCTATATTATATTTATAAGTACTTGTTTGTCCATCTTCTTGCGTAAGGCTAGAGACTGTATTGTTTACATTATATGTATATACTTTTTCATCACCTTTTGCATTGATTACGTTTACAATTCTATTATGCTTATCATAAACATATTGTGTTTTATTATTCTTAGTATCAGTAATACTTGTTAGTTTATTTGTTTTATCATAAGTAAAAAGTATTGTATCTTCAAGAGCATTTATGTATTTTGTATTGTTATTTAAAACATCATATTCTAAGAATTCTTTTTTATCTTTTGCATTAATAATACAAATATTTCTATTTAACTTATCATAAGTATAAAAAGTTTTTATTCCTAGAGCATTTTCTGTTTTTATCATACAAGAGAGTTCATTGTATTCATATGTAGTCTCACAGCCTTGAATATCTACACTTTTTACTAGATTACTTTTATCATCATATTCGTAAACAATAGTATCTCCATTGTTTTTTACATGTTCTAATAAATTTACTTTCTTATCATAAGAATAAGTAGTAATATTTCCATTTGATTCAAGAATAGATAGTGGATTATTATGAGAGTCTTCATAAGTATAAAGTGTTTCACTATTATCTTCATAAACTATTTTTACCACTCTGCTTTTATCATCAAAGTATTTAGTTTTAGAAGAATTATTAATATCAGTAATTATGGCTTTATTATTTACTTCATCATAAACATAAGATTCACTGTTATTATTTTTTGCTAAAACAGCTCTTATTTGTCCACAATCATCTAAACCATAGTTTGTAATATTTCCAAGATTATCTTCTTTACTAATCATTTTAGAACTTATATAAGTATAGGTATTTGTAAGTTCTTCTTTTGTGTAAGAATGTACCCTATTATCTTCGTCATATACTACAGATACAATATCATTTTCATTTTCATCTTGTATATTTATTAGATTATCTTCTGTATCATAAGTAAAAGTTTTTTTATTTGAAGCTGGATTTATAATTTGAATTAAGTTATCACTTTTATCATACTTGTAAGTCCAAACTCTATTGTTATTATCTTTTACCCTGAATACTTTGTTTTGCTCATAAGCAAAGTCAAAAAATGCTCCATAATTATTGCTTACTTTTTTAAGAAGATTATCTTCATAAAGAATATTTATACAATTATCATTACTCTCTTGTATTTTTATTAACTTATCATTTTTATATGTATGTATTTCATTTGTATTAAAATAAGTAATATTAAAAGTATTTGCATCACAATATTCAATAGAACAAGGATAATTACCTATATTTTTAAAAGTATTATCTTCTTGTAATTCAAAGTCAAACTTTTTAGCATCAATTAAAAATAAACGATAGATATTATCTTCTATTCTTTTAAACTGTGATTCATAAGCATATCTAGTATTTAGGCCAAACATACCTTTATAATCTTGTTTACTTACATAAGTTTGCTCCAAAAGTAAAGGTGATTTTCCATTTAAAAGTTTGATATCTTTATTTGTATATATAAACTGAGCTGTATTTAAAATAACAGGAGAACCGGTACTGCTTCCTAATGTTCCACTTGCATTTGAAGCCATTGGGTTTGTTTTATTTGACATATTCATAACAGTAGAAAATGATATAGGCGTTAGTGCTGTTATTATGCTTTGAATATCTAAGTCTTCAGGAATAGTAGAACCATCTATTTCTCCATCATCTTTTATGCAACTTGGACTTCCGCCTTCACTTCCAGTTACTTTTCCTTTAGTATTTCCACCTTGCATATACTGCTCATCACCTACTCTTATTATTTCAGAACCATCTACTTTGGTAGTACTTGAGTGTTCTATTACATAAGATTTAGCAAGTAGTGTTCCAGAAGAAACACCACAACACACCCCTGGACCATCTCCAACAACGCAACTTGAGTGTGATTTTTTTAAGTATACTTTTGCTTTACCCATACTAACTGTTTCGCTTACATCAGCTGATTTTTCTAATGTTTCACTTACATTATAAGGAATAGGTACTATAGCAGAACCAATTGGCGTTAGGTTAACTGATGGTGAGGTACAAACTATTGTATAAATATCTACTTGTCTTGCTGTGAAGTTACTAGCCATTGTTTTCCTTTAAAAGCATAATATCTGCTATGATATTTTCTTGTATTTTTGGAATTTGTATTTTATAAGTGAGATATAAGTGTTGTGAATCATCTTCTTTTAAATCTAAAAGAACTGTATCTAAATTCATCATTTCAAATATATCTCCCGTTTTTGTTTTTATTCTTGTAATTAATTCTAGTTTTGGAATTCTTAGATAGATTTTGTCTTTATTTTTTATTAGATTTGTAAGTTCGATTTTTGAATTTTCTTTTATATATCCATCCATTATTAGTTTTGGATTAGCTACTTGATTAAAAAGTGTATTAAAATCATGAGCAGGAAGAGGATGCTGTTTCTTTAACCATTTTTGATCATAGGTTCCTGCATATTTTAGTCTATCTTTCCATGAACTCCCTATTGCTCCAAAACCAGCTGGGCTTTTTGAATCATCTTTATTTTCAAATTCAATTTGTGCATCTATAACTTTTTCTTTTGGATCTTTTTTATGATGAATACCACAACCCACAGGGTTATGTTCTTCAAAAACTAAATAATCATCTTCATCATCTTGCGTTTTTGCAGGAATTATTATAGCTCCTCCATAAGATTTTTCATATACAATATCAAGAAATGAAATTTTTTCTTTTTTTTCTTTTTTTAAAGAAGAACCATCTTTTAAATATTCTTGTTTTGCTTTGACTTTTAATTTACATTCATTTAACGTTTTATTTTCACTTGAAAGAACTTTTACAGCACATAACCATTCTTCTAATTCTTCTTCATTTTTTGAAAAAGACATAGCATTTACTATTACATCAGTATTAAGTTTTAAAGCAGCAAAATCATTTGCATATTGAATAGAAGAAGAAGTTTCATCACCATAAAATTCATCTTTTACAAAAAGTGATTCTTGTTCTTTCGCTAATTTTAAGATAAATTCATTTTTATTATCATCTTCATCTAAAATAAGTTCATATTTTACTTTTACAGCAGATGTTATAAACCACTTATTTTTAGCATTTACATTTTCCCAAGCTAAGGCTTTAAAAGGAGTAAAGTTGTTATATTCCATGATTAGTTAATATCCACTAGTTTGGCATTTGCAACTACGCTTTTTGAACCTTCTATAGAAACATTTTTACCACTTATAACGATTGTGCCGTCTGCGTTCATAACAAGAGAAGAAGAACCAACAATAATTTCTATTTTTTTACCTGCAATAGTATGTTTTATAATACCTACTTGTTCAGTTGAGCTTAAACCTACTGTTTCATTTTTAGAAGCACCAACAGTAGTTTGATAACCAGCACCAATACTTAGGGCTTTTGCCATAACAATTGTTTCCATTTTATTCATTTTAACTAATTCAGTTTGATTTCCTCCAATAGTTAAATCTTCATTGTTTCCTATTACTTCTTCTTGATTGTTATCTATATTTTTATAGGAGTTATTTTGAGCATGTAAAACAAAATCCTTTTGTGCTCTAAGATTTAATATTTCTGCATCTTTTTTATCTTCAAAACCAATTTCGTTATATCCAAACTGATCATCATGTGCAGGGATAGAGTGCGTTTTTATTTGTGATTTTGTTTTTGATTCTGGTAAGGGATAAGGATTATGGTTTTCACCATTATGTATTGAGCCTACAACAACAGGTTTATCAGGGTCACCATTTATAAAAGATACTAAAACTTCTGAATTAACTCTAGGAATAAACTGAGAACCATAACCATTCCCAGCAAAAAAGTTTGAAAGTCTTAAATAACAAGAAGTTGCATTGTTTTCATCAAAGTGAAATAAAACCCTGATTCTACCTTTATCATCAATATCTATCTCATTTGCACCATTAGGTGAATCTTTTGTACCTTTTGACACTCTTGCTGTTTGTACACCTATTATGATTGGCTTAAGTGTTTTTATTTGTGGTACGTAGATTACATCTTGAGGAATTGCTGTATATGTTGTTGAATATTGAACTTCATTAGTATCATTAGAATCTACTGCTTCATTTAATGCATTGGTAAAAGTAGCACGGTATATTACTTTAGTAATAAGTACATCATCTTCTTTATCTAAGACTTTATCTGTTATTGTTAAACTAATACTATCACTCATATACAATTCAGAAGTTCTTCCTTTAAACCTTGAAGCTTTTACATACTGTCTAAGAGAATCAAGAGTAGAATTTCTCTCTAAGTGTTTAAAGAGTGAGCCTTCATGTAATTGCAAATTATCTTTTTGTATTTGTTTTTTAATATCTGCTTTTAATTGTGAAGTACTACTATTGTCTTTTATAGAAGACTTTATATCTTTACCAAACTCTTTTTCAAAAGTCATAGAAGGTCTGTACTCATCATAATATGAAGATATATTCGCAGATGGTGAGAATTTCTTAGAAAAGTTATAAGCCCCTGTTGCTTTTTTATCAATAAGTGTTGCATGTTCGTTGAGATTACACAAAGTGATTACATATTCTTCACAAGAAGAATAATCGTAAATCAAAGTATATCCTTCTTCTTCACAAAGCATATTTATAAAACTCAAATCACTTTGTCCATATTGTGTTGTATATTCTCTAATAGGAGATTTTGAAGCATCAACTTTTAGATCTAGTTTTATATTTAATAAAGCAGAGTATCTTGAAAAAAGTTCTTTTATAATCTCACTTGCTTTTTTTGCATGATATATTTCATATCTTTTATTCAAACTCAAATATCGTAAAGGAGAAGATATTTTTATTTCATACATATGTTTATTTGAAACTACAGATTTTTCACTTACATTATATACTTGTCCACAAAAAGTTTTTTCTTGAACACTATTTTGGTCACTAAGTTTTAACTCCACATTTTTATCTGCTATTTCAGAAATATCAATAGCAGACTCACTTACAAAAGTAATAGTAAAATCATACAGTTTATTTACTTCTGATTCACCTTTTAGTTTATATACAGAATATTTTCCATCTTTTGATAAGAAATCTTGAGGAAATTCCATTATTTTTAATCTTGCAATAATATCTTGGTGAATATTATCTCTTGTAGAACTCACCATATTAGATATTGGCTTTGAATTTTTTGATACAGTGTTTTTAGCACTAGACGTTTCTACTACAGAAGCTGCTAAAGGAGCAGCTGCAACAACAGGCACTATTGCTGCTTTTTTAGCAGGAATTTCTAGGCGTTCCTCTTCTTTGATAATAAGATAATCATCTTGAATTCTATCTGTATCTTTAGTCCATGAATTTTTTTCATAATTAAGAATTTCATTTTTTGTAATACCATTTTCTTTAGCAAGTTTTTCAACAGTTTCCATTTTCATAATTGTATACATTACGCTTCTCCTTGGAGTTCAATAATCACATCACGTTTCTTTAATTTTCCATTTTCTTTAATTACAATTCTAGATAAATTAGCAGCTTCTTTAAAGTCTTTTGTTTTAACTTTTAGCACATTTTTTTCGTAATTATAATATAGCTTATTGTTAAAGTTATCTTTGTCTTCAAGTTCTGTAATTGTTCCGTTAACCCTTAGACTATCTGTATTTTTATGATTTAGATTTTCTATTAAAGAATTATTAGACATAATTATTGATTTTATTTCTTGCGTAGTTTGCACAGCAAATATACATTTCTTATTTTTTACAAGAGTTAATAAAACATCTATCTTTCTTTTTTTCATAGCGTCTAATAATAATGTTTTTTCATTATTGTTATAATCTCTAATATCAGCTATAGTTACAAGATTTTCTTCTTTTTGAAGAGCAAGAATTTCATTTAAACCACTCATTCCATGAGCGCTTAATCCTTTGTCTTCTCCAAAAATATCAATTTTCATTCCTAGATGTTTAGATCCATTTAATTTGGTTGCAATATTAGAAAGTATATCTCCATTTAAATTTCCTACATCATTATAAGAAATAGATAACATATTATCATTGAGCCAATCTTCATCAACATATTTTTCTAATTTATTACTAACTATTGTATTCATAAGCATATTCAGATAAAAACTTGAAACTTTTATATCTACTAAAAGTTTTGAAGAGCCTAAAGGGTTATAAGCAAAACCTCTTATTCTTTTTATAGTTCCAACTGTTTGAACATGAATACCTCCTAAAGAATGTCCAGTTAGAGTAAGATCTTCTTTTTTAATAGTATGTTCTTTTAACATTCTTTTTGTAAATTCTAAAGCATCTTTATTTTGAGGATTTTTATTTACAATCATTGCGGCATCAACCATAAGATCTTTGATTCCAGCTGTTCCTCTAAAAGCTATGACATATTCTTCTGTACCATCTTTTTGAAGTAACATAGCCTGAAAACCAGATCCCGTATAATCTCCTGCATTTTCAAAATCTATTATTGAATATCTATTTAATAGTGAAAGAATTACATTGATACTATTAAACTTTATATCTGTTAATTTATATCTTTCTTCTTCCACTAAAGGAATTGCCTCATTATCTTCATCTAAAACATGTTCCCCCTTTATAAAATTTTTAATATTTATTTTATTTCCATAACTTCCCTGATTATCAGGACGACCTTTATAATTTCCAACATATTGATTATTTTCTTGAAAATATTCATTTTCTAATTTTAAATAAGCAAGTTCCGCAAGTAAACCATATTCTAATATTTCATTAATTTTATTCATTTATTTACCTTTTTAACACCTTTAGTTAATAAAAGTTTTTTTAGTCTTCCATAACCACTATAAATACCGTCTACCATAGTCACAGGAGACCTAAATCCCAAGAGTAAAACTTTATCTCTGAAATACCCATAATCACTTTCAAAATTAATATTCATAGATTCTCCTAATACTTTATTATTAGCAGTATCAACTATTTGTATTCTTCTTATTTTATAAACTCCTAAAAAACCATTTTCTTTTGGAAGTTTTTTAACAGCGTATTTTGCTTTTAGTTCTTGAACATATGCATAGGTTTTATCTTTTAAATTAAGTCTTAATTTTTTGCCATAGTTTTTAGAATAAGAACTAATATTCTTTTGTTCAAAGAAGTTCGAAATATAATAAGAGTAACTTTTATATATTTCATCATTTTCAAACTTATATTCTCCAAATAAAGAGCGAACTTCCATGCTCAAACTATGAATCTTTCCATCTTTATCGAACTCTGGATAAGAATAAACAGTTGGCTCCATTAAAAAGAGTTGGTAATATGTTTTTATTATTTTTTGAGGGATTAAATCTAAAAAAGGAAGAAATAAAACAAATGCAAAAACAATTCTTGATAAACGCTTTTTTTGCGTAAAATAAAAAGTTATCCTATATATTATGTATGCACAAAATACAAAAATAAGAAGTATGGGAAATACAATTAGTCCTGACATTATTTTCCTTTTAAATTTTTAAACTATTTTTAAAACCTATAATATTTATTAAAATATAGAGTTTAAAAATGGTTTAAGTAGTACTCATATGAGTACTACTTAAAAAAATAGATTAAGCACCTACTCCAATTCTCCAGTCATCTTCACCAGATGTTGAAGCAATTTCATGTCTCCATGTAATTTTTCTATATGCAAAAGATATTTCTTCTAATGGTGCAACTTGAGAAGTTGATGAATCTTCTTCCATTCCAAAACTTGAATTAATATCAACAATAACTGCATCTTCTAATACAACTGTAAAGAAATGCTCTGGTTTACCTTCATAAGAAGTTCTATACCATTTTATCTCAACTTTTTTTAATGTTTCACCTTGAGTTAGTGCGTTATATAATAAAGGAGAACTTTTATCAAATAATTTAGATATTTTCATTGGTTTATGAACTCTTTGACCTGAAGGTTGTCCTGATTGAGGATCTCTTGGAATTTGAATATTATGAGAAAAAGATTTTACTATAGTTTCATTTTCATGACCTTCTTGGTAAGAATTACCAACAGACTCTGGNGTAAATGCACCTTCAGTAATTAANCCTTGTGTGATTCCTTCNATTGAAATAAAAATTGGATTATTCATTTTGATCCTTTTATTTTTATATAAATAACTTTATAGATTATAATCAACTTATTCTAAAAAAAAAGTTAATTTATTATTAAATTCTTCCAAATTTACATAATAATAATTAATGTTATTAATTAATTCTCCTTTTTAGCGTCATAACTCAAAGATTGTATAATCCAAAATTTAAGAACTAAAGCTTTTTTTTTCAATTCTTGGGACCAATCTTTAAATGGTAAAACAGACGTGAACATTTCATAAAATACACAAGCAAGAGAAAAAACATCAGATTAAAAACTTGGTTTTTTACCTAATAAAATTTCTTGTGCATAATACTTAAGATTGTATGCTTTTACTTTATTAAAACAAAAAGATAAATCATCTTGATTTTCGTGGTATTGTGAAATACCAAAATCAAAAAGTTTAATCTCATTTGTAGGTAAAACCATTATATTATTTGATGAATGTAAGTATTCAAGTGTTGATAAAACTTTTGAAAAGATATCTCTTATAAATTTTTTGTTCATACTATAAATTGGCAAATCAAAAAGTAATGAGCCTTCTAAATACTCCAAGACTAAATAAGGAATAAGTGAATCATTATCAATTCCAAAATCATATATTTTTATTATATTTTCATGATTTATTTTTCTTAATAGTTTATATTCTGAATAAATAAAAGCAGCAGTGTCTTTTTTGTTTAATAGTTTCTTGAGTGTACTTTAATTACAAATTTAATTTCATAGCTAAAATAATTACTATAAATATAATTTTCAGAATAAAACTTACAAAGCCCTCCCACTCAATATATAAAAAGCATTAAAGTAGTGCCAATAAGATCATTATTTTTTGACTTAGAAACTTTCAAAATAAGTTTATTTTGAATATTTTATTTGATTTAAAAATAACTCAATATTTAAATCAAAATCTTCTTCAAGTTTTAAGTATTCAAAAGTATCTCTAACTAAAGGACTAACAAAGTTACCATTTTATGTCCATCCAACACATACAATCCACAAGTATAAAAAGAGTCTTCATTAACTTTTCTTTTATGACCTGGATGAGTATAAGAATAAGAGAAATAATCCATTATAAGTTTCCTTTTAGAAGAAAATTTCTTAAAGGATTGCCTTTTCCAAAAGCTTTAGAGATTTTAAATAAATTAAAGCTTTATATTGATTTTATGTTTCTAGTTTTTGATATTAATATGTAATTCAGAAGAAAAAAGATTTTTATGTTTCTTGTACTCTATATGCTGAGCATATAACTTTTATTATAAATATTAAATTTTTTCCATAAATTCTAAGTTATGGACTTTAAATTATCTTATCTTTTTGGGTTTTTTATAGCTATTTTTATGGAAACATAACTTGTTTATAAATAAAGCCTCCATTTATCCCATATTGTGTACTGTTTATTTTTTTAAAGAGAGATGAATTAATTGTCCAATTAACTGCTTATGAATATCTTTTAACCAAAATTCATGATTTGCAATTATTATAAGTCTTTTTACTGATCTACTAACTAGTGTGTTAATTAAGTTTGCACTTGAGTATTTTTCATTTAAAGTATCAGTAAAAAACATAGCTCTTTTCCCTGTATATGAATCATCTACAACGGAGAAAATAACAGTATTCCATTCATTACCTTGACTTTTGTGAATAGTCATAATATTTTGAGAATAGTTTTTTCCTAAAGTTTGTTTTAAAAGTTTAACTTGTTTTTTATATGGAGTTAATATTGCAAAAGAGTTTAGATCATAATCTTTTACAAGATCTTTTATAATTAAAGCCTCAGATATACTACTTCTTTCATAAACAGGATATTCGTAAGAATTAGCATTTATTGAAATGATTTTGGTTTCTTCTTTATTTGCAGATTCAAAACCAAACTTATAAATAAACTTATCTAATACGCTTGCAAGATTTTTACCAAATCTGTGAGTAGTATTTAAATTAACTTGAGATGTTATTTTATAATTAGGGTTTTCATTTTTAAGAAATGTTTTAAATAAGTTCTTTTCTTCTTCAAAAAACACAGACTCAAAATGAATAGAAGATTGTGCGAATAAAAAAGTCTTTTGCATAAAAAAAGTATCATCTTTAGAAACTTCACTAATAGGAGGCAATTGTTTATGATCACCTAAGAATGTAATAGGTGAAGGAGAGCTAAATAAACTTAGAGCTTTTATATTAGACATATAAGCTGCTTCATCACAAAAGATATGATCAACTATAATATTTTCAGACAAAGTATACTGAATATAAGCATCTATTGTCATAGCAATTACTCGTGAGTCTTTAATTCTGACATTTGTTCTCATTTGTACTAATGATAGTTTTTCGTCTTTTAAAGCTCTTCTTTTAGCTAATAAATCTTTAATATCAAAACCTTGGTGATTATCATCTAATGCTTCATCTATTAATCTATCATTTTTTATGCTTTTTTCTTTTAATAAATCAGTTTTATACTTATTAGCCCATTCTTTTAGATTTGTAACTTTTTTAATTAATAGTTTTTGAGTCTCTAGAAGATTATCTTCTTTAAGATTTAGAAATAATTCTTTATGTATTTTTTCACTTTTTGTATAAGATTTAATCTTCTTTAAAAGTTCAAAGTTTTTTTCACTTAAAAGTGAAACTTTAGTATTAAAGTTTTTGATTTCTTCTCTTAGAGAATCTATATTTATTACTTTGTTTAACTTACCCTCTTCTATTAATTCGTCATCATAAACAACACAGGCATAATCTTTTCTTTTATAAATTGCATCTTTTATTATTTTGCTCTTATTTGCATAATGGTAAGGTTTAAGAGCTTGCGAAAGTAAATTAATTAAAGGTTTTAGATCATTCATTTTATATTCTAAATCATTTATAGACTTTTGGTTTAGAATGATTTCATCAAATATACTATCAAAACCTTCAAGATCATTAGATATTTCTTTTCCTTGTCTATATGTAAGTACTCGCAAAATGATATGTAATTCATTCTCTATTCTTTTTATTTCACTCTCGGCTGCTTTTGTTTCACAAATTTGTGGATATACATCTATAAAGTCTTTTGAGGGAATACCAAGACGCAAGAATTTATCATTTGCTATGTTTAATTTATTTGTATTTTCTAAAATACCGTAAAGTATCTGCTCTAAAGCAATATTAGTAGGTGATACTATTAAAATCTTTTTACCAGAGAGTATATAATTAATAGCAGCACAAGATAATACAGCTTTGGTTTTACCAGTTCCAGGAGGTCCCCAAATATAAGAATATTTATTAGTAAAAATAGCTTGTACAGATTCTTTTTGTTTAGAATTAAGAATTATGTCTGATAAATTATCTAAAGAGTAAGGCAGACGCTCGTAATTATTATCTAAAGATAAGTTAAGGCCATTCTTTTCATACCAAAGTATTAAGTTTTTAATTAAAAATAATAAATCACTCACTACAAAAAAGTCTTCTGCTTTAATTTTATCAAAGTTTATATCTTCATTTATAACTTGAATATAAAGAAGTCTATTTTTAAAATCATATTCTCTTATTAAAATATCTTTTTTATTAAAGTAATATTCATTAGTCTGAGTATTTTTAAAATATGTTTTCTCAAAATCAAATATAGGTTTGTCTAATTTGATTTCATATAGTTTAGGACTTGAGTTTGTTTTATATTTAATATAAGAAACTCTATCTAGATTTTTCCCATGATTTAAAGTAGATTTTTCAATGTAAGAAAAATATTCTTTACATTGATTTAGACAAAAGTCTTGAAGTTCTTGGTTTTTCATTCTTTTCCGTATTTTATTTCTTAGAACAACTCATAATATGTAGTTCTTCCATTTCCTAATCTTATAATTATTTGATCTTCTATCATTTTATTCAATAGTTCTTTTAAATACTTAATAATTAACAATTCATATTCACTTTTAATCGGTCGGAATCGGTCGGAATTACTATTTTTATTAGTAATTTCCACTTCTCTAAATATTTCAACATCTACAAAATCACCCTTTTCTTGGATCATGGGCTCTTTCAATCTAAGTTTTAAACAAGAATTTTTAATTCTTTTGATGCCACTTCCCCATTGTTCAATTAAATTTAATTCTTTAAATACATTTGCTAATACTCTATTTCTTATTTCACTTCTACCATTTAGAATAATCTCTATGAATCAAAGCATTAATTAATGCTTCTCTAATTAAAATTATCTCACTAAGGTTCCATAAGCTAGGTCTTTTTTATTTATCTAATTAAAATACATTTTACTATTTTTTAATAAGTAAAATGCTTAAATATTTTCAAGCTTGTAAATATTTAGACTTTATTTAAATTTATAACCAAAGAAGTTCTGATTTTATTACTTTCATATTAAGATCAAATAATACATTTTCATAAAACTTTAACTGCTCTTCATATTTTCTATTCTTTTCTTTATTTTCTATTCCTGTTTTAAAATCAATTATAATCCAACCATCTTCTTTTTTATCATAATAAATAAAATCTATAAAACCTTTTTTATTCTCAAGGTTAAATTCTAATTCAAATCTATGTTCAACATTGTTTTTTAATTGTTTATATACTTCACTTTGATAAAAGATATCCATACTTTTTGAGATTTTAGTCTGTACATCTTCATCAAATATACATTCTTTAAAAAAGATATCTTTTTTATTATCTTTAAACTTATTCCAATAAAGTTCTATTATTTTATGAGTTAAAGTTCCTAAACTAGCTGCTTCTTCATTTATAGTCTTAGAGTTTTGAGTTGCAGATATATATTCTTCTTTTTTAAAGTCTAGTTTTTTAAGTTTATAATCAATATATTCTACACTTGAGATAATAGAAATATCAGAGTCTTTATCTTTAATACTTATACAATATGTTTCATTTTGAGCAAATAATTCATTAATATTAATATCTAAAGAATTAATAATCATATGTAAATATGAGTCTTCTTTTAAAGATATAGATTTATCTTTACTTTGTTTTAAATGTGCTGATATTACTACATCGTGTTCCGCTCTTGTTAAGGCTACATATAAAAGTCTTTTTTTCTCTGCTAAGTGTTTTAGTTTATCTATTTCTTTTAATACTCTATAAGATAAAGGTGTGTAATTGTTTATTTTAAAACCTACAAGTTCTTTTCTTTGATTATTTAAAGTAAAGTTATTATGTTTTAAAGCATCACTTTGGATTTGTGAGTATAAAGCTTTTGTACTATTTGCTAATAATACTAAAGGATAAGATAGGCCTTTGGTTGAATGAATTGAACATATTTCAATTGATTTTGCATTATCTGATTTAAAAAAAGATTCATCTTCTTTTGCTTGCGAGAAATAAATAGCATTTTGTATTAAGTCTAAGAACTTATATAAACTATTTTCATTTGAGTTTTCATAATCTAAAGCTAAAAGAAAAAACTTATTTAAATTTGCATATCGTTGATTTCTATCCTCAAAATGTGAATATACACCTAAAACATTTGAATCATCACAAATATACTTAATACTAAAAGCCAAAGTATTGTTATTAAATACTTCTACATACTCTTCTAATTTATCACATACAGTATTAGATTCTAAGTATGCATTAATAGAGTTATCATCACATCTTAGAATGTTTGATCTCATAGCAGCTGAGAGATAATACTTTTGTGATGAATTAAAGTCTTCTTTTTTTTCTGATAAAATATTAATAGCTTTTAAAACATTAAAAATATCATTTATTTCTTTTGTATAGTAAAAGTTATCACTTGCTGATACTTTTACAAAAACACCTTTATTATTTAGTTTTGATTTTAATTCTAACATTTTAGATTTTGAATCAAAAATAATAGCTATTGCTTTTTCTTTTTTTTCTATTAAATCTGAGATATGAGAATAATCACTGTTTCTTTTATTATAAATATCGCTTACAAAAGAAGCAATCGTATCTAATTCATTTGATTCTTCTTTATATACGGCGGAGGTAATAAGATATTTAAAACTTCCTTTATTTTTTTTGTTTGAATTAAACACAGATAAGTCCTGTGCTTGCGCTTCATAGTCTGAAGACATTAAATCAAACTTATCATTCTTTTGAAGTATTTTCTTGAATATTTTATTTACATTTTTTAAAACTAAACCATCACTTCTATGATTTTTACTCATATCTTCGATTGAAGAGAAGATATCTCTATTTTTAACAGCTGTATTAAAAACTTCTATTTCTGCACCTTGAAAAGAATAGATTGATTGTTTGGAGTCACCTACTACGAATAAATTACAATCTGAATTTTTAGCATTTTTAATAATATCAAACTGTAAAGAATTTGTATCTTGAAATTCATCTACCATTATATATTTAAAAGATGATGATATTAAGGGCATTATTTCATTAGTTTTTGAAATAATTGTATCAAAATCTATTTTATTTAAAGCCTTAAGTTCATCATCATATTTTTTTTTAATTTGTACTAATAATGTTTTTATATTTTCAATTCTTTCATAAAAAAGATTTTCATTTTCTTCATTTATTTCTGAGAATACCTCAACATAGGAATCTAATCTTTTAATACTATCAATATGAACTTTTATACTTTTATGCTGTGTCCAGGGTTTTCTATTAAAAGCAATAATAAGATCTGCTTCTTTTGATAAGGAGCTCCAAGATTTGGCTTGAAAATTAAATACTCTTTCAATATATTCTTTTACAAAATCTATATACTTTTGTCCATCTTCAAGTTTATTCTCTAATACATATGCTTCGAATGCGAATAAGTCTTCAGCTAATTCTGGTAAAGCATATAATTCAAACATTAGCATTTTATAATCTCTTAAAGATATGCTAGTTTTTGAGAAAGAATCATAATCATCTCTAAACTTAGAATTGCTTACATATTTATTTATTAAGTTATTTATAAAATACATATTTATATCAGAAGATAATTCATAAATTAAGTTTTCATTTCTAGTATCATTCAATACATCAAAGATAATATTAGATAATAAACTTTCTTTTTCATCATCTTTTATCATGTCAAGTTTATTATCAATTCTAGCAAGGTCACAGTTTGATTTAATTACGTTTAAACAAAATGAATGAATAGTAGATATTTTGGCATTTGAGCTATCTTCAAAAGCTTTTTCTAAAGTATTTAGAACATATTCTTTTTCATTTTTGTTTAATTCATTATTAGCTTCTATTATTGATCTAAAGTCTCCATCTGTTTTATCTTCTGATTTATCTAGTATTTTAGAGATTAATTCAAATATTCTACCTTTCATCTCTAAGGCTGCTGCTTCTGTATACGTCAAAGTTACAATTTGATTTACTGTTGCAGCTTTTAAGCTCTCTATATAGCTATCATGACTTTTATAATCTTCTCTAAAATAATCAAAACCTAATAAAGCATTAATATATCTTCTAGATAAAGTATAAGTTTTTCCAGATCCTGCACCTGCTGAAATAGCAAAACTTTTTTGTATTGTGAATTTATTTAGACTCATTTAATCTCCAGTCTTATTTAATAGACTCTCATGACACATATTCTTAATATCACAATAACCACAAGTCTTTTCATCTACGTTATTAAATGCAAACATTCCATTATTAATATTATCTTTTGTAGAGTTTATTACATTTTTTAATTTATTCTCATACTCTTGCGTATATACATCAGATGTAGATAAAGATGAGAAATGTACACCTTTGTCATTTCCTTTAAAAGAAAGTAAAGAAGAATCATATGTTTTATTTTTATATTCTTGTTTTGCATATAAAATATATAAAGCTAGTTGTACATCTTTTAGACTATCTATTTTTTCTTGTTTCTCTTTATTAATTCCAGATGCTTTTGTAGACTTATAATCTATTATTTGAATAGTTTGGTCTAAATTATCAAACCTATCTATAAAACCTTTTATAAAATAGTTTTTATCATATTCATCTTTTAATTTATATGGTTTTAAATCTTTATCTAAAACAAACTCTTTTTCAAACTCTGAAGTTTTAAAATAATTAAACTCTTTAATGTTTAAAATATAATAGTTTACAAACTTAGCTAATAAACCTAATTCTTTTTCATCTTTAAGGCCTGATTGTAGGCTTCGCAGGAAGAGTTTATGGTGTATATTCTCTTGACTTTGATCATCAAACGTCTCCTGTTGCATGTATGCGATCAATGATATTTCAAACATTAAAGCATATAATTCTTCTTGATTATCTGATAAAATCTTATCTTCTTTAATTTTCCTAGCAAATAGTTCATAACATAGATGCATTAGTGAGCCTTGCTCCATTACATCAAAACCTTCTTGCTCATGAGCTGGAGCTTGAACTTTTATTTTGTTTGAATACAAATAAGACAAAGGACAGTCTAAGTACTTATTAATTTGAGAAGCTGATAAATGATCACATTTAATTCCTTCTACATCTAAACCATCATATTTTGTGAAAGTATTTTTTTTAATGCTTTCATAATATTCTTTTGTATTATCATTCGGAATTTGTGTTTGTTTATTTAAAGATAATTCACTTAAACTTTTAATAGAAGATAAGTCTATTATTTCATCAAAAGTTTTATCAATTAAAATTGAAGGAAATAATTCTCTTTTACCAGAATAAGAAGCTGTAATAATATATAAGTTATCAGCTAATCTTTTTAATTCATTAATTTGTGTTTGTGAAGATGTAAAGTAGATATTTGAATAAAAATATTCTACATCATTATCATAAGAATATAAGAAATTATCACTAGTTTTTGGAGGAAAATGATTTATATCAGTTCCT
>JABSON010000010.1 GCA_013215915.1 Campylobacteraceae bacterium
GCACGTATTGCATATCACGCTGCACCTGCACGTCAAAGCTGAAAACAAATACGCGGACTCGACGTGCATTTTGTTTCGCTGTGCAAAAAAACTCGCCCTTCTACATTGCATTTAGACATTGTTACATAATAGTTTTTTAATTAAATTATAGAATTTTTACATAAATAAACAGAAAAAGAGTTATCAAAACAAGAAAGAGGAAGTGAAAGATATTTAAAAATTATTTTTCAAAAAACTTGACATTTAATTTAGTAATATATATAATCACTATATATTATTACCTTTTGGTAAAAATAAAATAAAAGGAAACTTATGTCAAAAGTATTAAAAAACAAAGAACTTGAGAAAATTGCGGTAAAAGTATCTAAAAAGATCTCTAAGAAAAAAGATTTAAAAGTAGTTTCAAAAAAAGTTACTAAAAAAGTCATTAAAGCTGAACCTACAAAAGTAAAAGAAGCTAAAAAGATTGCTATAAAATCTGCTGAAAAAATTGTTAAAAAAATAAAACAAGACAATAAAAAAGTAGAATCTCAAAAAACTAAAAAAGAAGTATCAAAAAAAGATGTTAAAAAAAGTAATAAAAAATAGTAATAAAGAAGTACTATAAAGTACTTCTTTATATTTTAATTATAGATTTTAGAAAAAACCTACTTTATTCTCTTGATCAAATTGCCCTTTTTTCTCTTTAGTAATTTGTTCTTTAAATAATTCAACTGTAAATATAGATTCTTCCATTACAGCTACTTTATAAGCAGTATTTTTAATAATAAGTTCAACTTGTCCACCTGTTAATTCATAAGCTGCTAGTTGGCTTAAATCAAAGTCTTTCTCTAAAGGTAAAGTCTCAGGCATTAATTTTTTCCATAAAGCTAATCTTTGTTCTTCATTTGGTTTTACAAACTCAATTTTATAATTAAATCTTCTCGAAAATGCTTTATCAAGGTTTTCTAATAAGTTTGTAGTTGCAATTAATATTCCATCAAATCTTTCAATTTGTTCTAAAAATATGTTTTGCATTTGATTATGCATTTTATCACTAGAACTAGATGATCCAGAAACACGTGAACTTAAAAACTGATCAGCTTCATTAAGTAATAAAATTGGTTCTGTTCTTGTTTTAATTTTAATTTCTTTATATTTTTCAAAAATATCTCTTACATTCTTTTCACTCTCACCTATATACATAGATAAGATTTTAGAACAGTCAAAAGATATTACCTGTCTTTTTAAAGACTTAGCAAGTGCTAAAGCAGTTATAGTTTTACCAGTACCAGCAGCACCATAAAAGATAATTTTAGCTTCAATACCTTTTTTCTTATCTTTAATTCCCCAGTCTTTTAATCTATTCATAACTTCTTTATCAACTTGTTTTAACAAAGCATTTAACGTTTCTTTTGTTTTAGAGTTTAAAACAACATCATCTAAGTCTTTATTTGTTGAAATAAGTTCAAATACTTTTTGTTCTTTAATAACTGAGTCTAATTTAATTTTAGCTACTCTTGTTTTCTTTTTTGTAGGATGTGAAATTTTATATAATATTTCTTCTGGAATAAAGAAGTTTCTAGATATTCCACCAAATGGTGTTAACATTTCATCATAATCAATTAATCCATTAGATACTAAAGTAGAACTCTCTTCTAAAAGTGATCTATGTTTAATTTTTTCATAATCATCACATGATACTAAGTCAATTAATGAGTTCATATCTCTTAAACCTTCATCGCTACTTGCATACTCTTCTTTTAAAAGAGATAAAAAGATCATTCTTTCATTTTCAGCTAAAGAATTTTCATCAAAAAAGTTTTCAATCATAATATCAGTTTTTGTAGCTTCTATTCTTTCTTTAATTCTTTTATCTAATAAATCAAGTTTTGTTTTTAATCTATTAATATTAGGAGCATTTTCATCAAATGAAGATTTTATAACTTTTAGTTTTTGAGCTAAAGCTATTTTTGAGAACTGATCTTGTAAATATTCTAAGTGATCAGAATATTCTTTAATTTCTGGTAGTTCTAAATCTAAAGTTCCATCTTCAACTATTTTTAAAAAAGCAGGTGATAAAGTAATACTTGAGTTTAATAACTCTAGCATTGATATTTCACTTAGTTTTACATGTTCATACATATTACTTTGAACTATCCATCCAAGTTCAAGTAAGTTTTTAATTAATATTATTTTTTCAATATGTTCAAATTTTTTAATATTATAAAATTGAGATAAAATATCAAGTACCATAAGTGAATCTCTACCTTGAATATACTCTTTTGTTATGTATTGTAAAAACTTTGCTTCTTGTATTTTACATTTTAAAAGTGCAAAAAGTTCTGTTTCTTTTACTTTCGTACTTTGTATAAATGTTATTAGGTTTTTCATTATTGTTTATCCTCTAAATTTTTAACAAATTCATTTAATTCTTCTTTTTTTTCAAAAGAGAGAGTGAAAAGTTCTTTTTTTGTTCTAATTTCTAAGTTGGTATTATCTATTTTAGTATTTAAGATATTTTGATATTTAATATATATGTTAGTAGAAAAATCCACTGAGAATTGGTTTTGAACAAGAATAATATTATTCTCACAAATACTTTTATATCTGCTTTTATAATAAAAAACTTTTTCACACTTAGATTTTTTAAATAAATTATCTATTTCTTGAGTATTTGCATTATCTATCATTACTAAAACGCCAATAGCTATGAAAAATGGTGCAAAAAAGAGTAATAAAATCAATATACTTCCTTATTTTCCTTTATTATATAATAAGTGTACTGATTCTATCTCTATTGTTTATTTAATACATTAGCAAAAGCTAATGCATTAAACTAAAGATTAAAATTAATAAATTACATTCTTATAATTTAAAAACTTTCCCACTCTTTATCATCTTTTGAATGTACGGCTTTTTCTTCTTTGTGTAACGGCATACGCACGCTTTGTTTTACAGGTTTTTCTCTTACCATTGATTGTACAGAGTCTTTTCCTATAAAGTTTTTACTGTTTGCATCTGAAACTATTTCTTTTGCAATAACATCTGTTTCAACAGCAATAGTATGAGTTTTAGCAGCAGTTGCTGCATTTTCTTGCGTTTGCTGATCAAGTCTATTAATAGCATCATTAATCTGAGTAATTGCTGTTTCTTGTTCTTTACTTGCAGTTGAGATTTCTTCTATTTTTTTAGTAGAATTTGAAATATTATCTAATAATGATTCATAACCTGTAATCATTTCAGATGATATATTTTTTCCCTCTGTAGCTTTAATAGTAGCATTCTCAACTAGCTCTTTAATTTCTTTTGCGGCTTCTGCTGATCTTGAAGCTAAGTTTCTAACTTCTTGAGCAACTACTGCAAAACCTTTTCCAGCTTCACCAGCAGTAGCAGCTTCAACAGCTGCATTAAGTGAAAGAATATTTGTCTGGAAAGCAATTTGATCAATAATTGAAATTGATTCATTAATAAAAGTAACTTGTTTTGTAATATCTTCCATTGCTTGAGTTGTATTTTGAGCTAATTCTTGTCCAGATTTAGCAGAGTCATTTAACTCTTGGGCATAAGCCGACATCTCTTTAACATTTTGAGCATTTGAAATAATAGTACTGGTAACTTCTTCTAATGCTGCTGCTGTTTCTTCTAAAGACATGGCCGCTTCAGTTGAAGATTTATTTAAAATATCAACATTCGTAATTAATTTATCAGATGAATCATCTAAAGTTAAACCAATTTCAAGTGATTTTTTTAATAAAGTAGAAATATTTAAACCTAAATCATTTACACCAATTGCTAATTTTTCTAAATGGGCTTTTATTCCTTTTGTAGATACTTGTTTTGTATAATCAAAGTTTTCAAACTCTTCAAATACTACTAAAATACTATCAATATTACGCTCTAAGTTTCTTGACATTTTGTTAATTACTTCAGTTAAGTCATTTAATGCAGGATTCGAAGACTTTGTATTGATTTTTGAAGAGAAATCACCTTGTTCATAATGGGATAAGGCATCTATTGTCTCGTGAATAATACTTTTATCTTTATCAAGATCAATTTTAATAGTTTTAATATTATCATTAATAATAAGAGCCATAGTATTTATTTCATCTTTACCTGTAATTTTTAATTCATTAACTGTTTCAACATCTCTATTTAAATATTTGAAAAATCCAATTAATCCGCTTTGGAAATTATTAATTGAAGATATAATGTTTTTTGAAATAAAATAGATTATAAATGAAATTATAAAAATAATTAAAGCAGCAATACTAAGATTATATAAAACTAAGTCATCACTCTCTTTATTTATTTTAATTCTAATATTTTTTACCATTTCTTTTATTGAATTCTCTGTATCTACAACAATATCATATAATTTAGCTTTAATTCCGGATTTATTATTTAAACCTAATTCAACATCTTTTTTTACAATTTCTAATAAATCACTTTGATAATCTTTTAAATTAATTATTTGTTTTTCACCAATTAATCTTGTAGTTTCAAATAATTCTTTCATAGCTAATTTAAAATAACCTATATATTTTAAATCTTTTCTAAGCATAAAATCTTTTTCAAGTTTTCTTAAATTAAAAATCATAGATAATAATTCAAAATTTGCATCTTTTTTTGCATCTGCTTGAACAGCATGTACACTAGATCTTAAATTGCCATATAATTTTTCACTTGGGCTTAATCCAATTTCTACTTGTAAGGATACAAGTTTATTAAACTCTTTTTTATAAGAATCAGAAATTTTATAAAAATAATTTATTTTTCCTAAATCAATCTCTAATTTAATAAACTCTTTTTTTACTACTTCTCTATCTTCTTTTAACTGTTCAAATCTTTCATCAAAAAGTTTTAAGTATTTAAGATCTTTTCTTAATAAAAAATCTTTTTCATGTTTTCTTAAATTCAAGATATCTGTTTGTAGTTTTTCAACAGAAGATTCAACATTATTTAAATAATCTAGCCTAGTATTCGACTGATAATTAAATAAAACCAAAATAATAAACCCAATAATCGTTAAAATAGTAACAATCACAAGTTTAGCTCTAATAGATAAATTACTCATGTTCCATCCTTCCTATAGTTTTACTAATAATAGGTAACATTATTTTATAGCTTAATGTCTTAATATGTTATTAAGTTATAATTTAGTTGAATTAATAAATATATCTGTAATTATCTGTTAAATATCAATATAATGATTATAAAAAGAGTTAATTTAGTGTTGAGTATTACTTTATAGGCTATAAAAAGATATTTTTGATTTGATTTTTAAAAAATGAAGAAATAAAGTTATAGAAAAATCTATAACTTTATATTTTTAGTAATTATAACACTGTAAGATGTGTTTATCGCTAATTTTTGTAATTCCTGGTTTATCTATTGAACACTTTTCAATAACATTAGGACATCTAGTTCTAAATACACAACCAGATGGAGGATTAATAGGTGAAGGTAAATCACCTTCTAAAAAGATAATCTTTTTAGCTTTTTCAAGTCTTGGATCTGCAACTGGAACAGCAGAGATTAATGCTTTGTTATAAGGATGTAAAGGATTATCAAATAATTCATTTTTATCCGCAAATTCAACCATATTTCCTAAGTAAATTACTAAAATTTTATTTGAAATATGTTTTACTACAGATAAATCATGAGAAATAAAAATTAAAGATAAATTCATTTCTTTTTGTAAATCCATAAGTAAGTTTGTAACTTGTGCCTGAATAGATACATCTAAAGCAGAAACAGGTTCATCACAAATAATAAGTTTTGGTTCAGTAATTAAAGCTCTTGCTATTCCAATTCTTTGACACTGTCCACCTGAAAATTCATGTGCATATCTATTAATAACATTTGGTAAAAGACCAACTTTTGCCATAATAATAAGAACTTTTTCTTTTCTTTGTTTTTTATCTAATTCTGGGAAAAACGATAATAAAGGTTCTGCAATAATATCACCAATTGTCATTCTAGGATCTAAAGATGCTAAAGGATCTTGAAAAATCATTTGCATATCTTTTTTAAGTAACCATCTTTCTTTTTTAGAAATAGTAGTTAAATCTTTTCCTTCAAATATAATCTTACCAGATGCACTTGGAACTAAATCTATAATAGCCCGAGCTAAAGTAGATTTACCACAACCAGACTCACCAACAATTCCTAAAGTTTCACCTTGTTTTAATTCAAATGAAATACCATCAACTGCTTTTAACTTATCTGTTCCAAAGTCAAAAAAGTGTTTATTTGATTTAATATCAAAAGTAACTCTTAAGTCTTCTACTTTTAAAATAATATCACTAGACATTTTCAAATCCTTCAGAAAAACATGCTCTATGTCTTGTATTGTTTGCAAAACCAACTAAAGCTGGTCGCTCTAATTTACACTCAGGTTTTGCAGCATAACATCTTTGTTCAAATGCACAGCCTTTTGGTAAATTCATAATATTAGGAGGATTTCCTGGAATTGTTTCTAACTTATCTAAGTTATCACTTAATTTAGGAATTGATTTAAGAAGAGAAACTGTATATGGGTGTGCTGGCTGATAAAAGATATCTTCAACTGTTCCATACTCCATTGTTGATCCCGCATACATAACCATAACGTCATCACATGAACCTGCAACTACACCTAAATCATGAGTAATTAAAATAATTCCTGTATTAAACTCTTTTTTTAATTCATTTAAAAGTGCTAAAATTTGAGCTTGAACTGTTACATCTAAAGCAGTAGTAGGCTCATCAGCAATTAAAAGTTTTGGATTACAAAGTAATGACATTGCAATCATTAATCTCTGTCTCATACCACCTGAGAACTCATGTGGATACATTTCCATTCTTTTTTTAGATTCTGGAATCTTAACAGCATCTAACATTTTAAGGCTTTCCGTATAAGCATCTTTTGAAGAAAGTCCCTTATGTTTAATTAAAACTTCCATTAACTGTTTTTTAACTTTCATATATGGATTTAAAGAAGTCATTGCATCTTGGAAGATCATAGCAATTTGCTCTGATCTAATATGATTCAAATGTTCTTCTGGCAAATTTAATATTTCTTTACCTTTAAATTTAACAGATCCACTTGCGTGTCCATTTTTAGCCAAAAGTCCCATAATAGAAAATACACTTTGAGATTTTCCGCTTCCTGATTCTCCTACAATTCCTAAAGTTTTACCTTCTTCAACTGTAAAATTTAATTTATTAACAGCTTGTACAGAACCATCTGGTGTATCAAAACTAATACTTAAATCTCTTACTTCAAGTAAACTCATAATATCTCCTATCTATCTTTTGGATCAAGAGCATCTCTTAGCCCATCACCAACAAAATTAAAACAAAACAGTGTAACAACTAAAAACATACCAGGGAAAAGTAATTGCCAATAAGCAATATCCATAACTTTTGAACCTTCATTAACTAAAGCTCCCCAAGAAGTATCAGGTTCTTGAACACCAAGACCTAAGAAACTAAGGAATGATTCAAAAATAATCATATTAGGAATTAAAAGAGTTGCATATACAACTACTATTCCTAAAACGTTTGGAATAATATGTTTTGTAACAATTTTGTAATCACTAGTTCCTGAAACATGTGCAGCTTCAATAAATTCTTTTTCTTTTAAAGCTAGAGTCTGACCTCTTACAATCCTTGCTATATCTAACCATGAAACCATTCCAATTGCAACAAATATAAAACCTATATTTCTTCCAAAAAATGTAACTAATAAAATCACAAAAAACATGAATGGAAAAGATGCTAAGATATCAACAAATCTCATCATGTAATTATCTATTTTTCCACCAAAAAATCCTGCAAGTGCTCCGTATAAAACACCAATAAATACGGCAACAACAGCTCCCATAATACCAACCATTAAAGATATTTTTCCACCTTGAAGTGTTCTTACAAATATATCTCTACCTAAATCATCTGTTCCAAAAAAGTGTCCATTTACAAACGATGGAGCTTCTTGCATATAATCCCAGTCAATATCTTCATATGAAAAACTTGACATACTTTGACCAAATAAAACCAAAGCTACAATAAATAAAATTACAAATAAAGAGAATACAGCTGCTTTATTTTTAAAAAATCTAACTTTTGCATCTTGGAATAACGATCTACTTTCTAATTCTAAGTCATTTAAGACTTCTTCGTTTTCTTTGCTTATCATCATTTTGAATTCTTTAATATTTAATTTTAGGATCAATTACAACATATAAAATATCTACAATTGTATTGAACAGAATCATTAATCCACCAACAATAATTGTCAGCGTTAATACCATATTATAATCTCTATTTAAAGCACCATTTACAAATAATTGTCCAATTCCAGGAAGTCCAAAAATTGTCTCAATTACTACTGATCCTGTAATAATTCCTACAAATGCTGGTCCCATATATGAAACAACAGGTAAAATTGAAGGTCTTAATGCATGATGAAAAATAATATAAGTTTTTCCCATACCCTTAGCTTTTGCAGTTCTAATAAAGTTTGAATTAAGTACTTCAATCATTGAAGCTCTCATAATTCTAGCAATTGAGGCTATATATCTAAAACTCATAGCAATAACTGGTAAAATAATATATTCTATTCCACCACCATTCCAACCACCAGCTGGTAAGACTTTGAAAAATATTGCAAAAGTTAAAACTAATACAGGGCCCAGTACAAAGTTAGGTATTGCAACTCCAACCATTGCACAGGACATAATTATATAATCAACTTTAGTATTTTGATTTAGGGCCGCAACCACACCACAGGCGACTCCAATGAACACGGCAAATGCAAATGCCCAAAATCCAATTTTCAATGAAACTAAAAATGCAGAATTTACAAGTTCATTAATTGAAAAATCTTTATATTTAAAAGATGGTCCAAAATCCCAAGTAACCACATCTTTTAGATAATATACATATTGCACATATAATGGTTTATCTAAATGATATTTAGCTTCAATACTTCTCATTATTTCAGGTGCAATATCTCTATCATCTGTAAACGGTGAACCTGGTGCTGAGTGAACTAGAATAAAAGATATACTAATCAGTACCAATAAGGTGGGAATAGCAACAAAAATTCTTTTTATTATAAACTTTAACAATTTTTTATCCTTTTTTATTAAGATAAAAACTTTTCCTTAAAGGAAAAGTTTTTTAATTAAGACTATTTTTTAATGTATAAGTATTTTGTAAGAATTGTATCCAATGGATTACTTTTTGGGTAACCACCAACATAAGGTTTAACAAGTCTTGCATTTGAATATTGAAATAAAGGAATAATAGGCATATCTTCAGCAACTATTAAATCAATTTTTTGATATAATTTATTTCTTTTTACATCATCAGAAGTACTTCTAGCTATATTCATTAATTTATCATACTCAGGGTTATCATAAAATGAATTATTTGAAGAATGTCCTTTTGTTAATAAATCTAACATAGTAGAAGCTTCATTATAATCACCAATCCAACCTGCACGTGCTACTTGATAATTACCAGCTTTTTTCTCGTCAAGAAATGTTTTCCACTCTTGATTTATTAAAGTAACTTTAACAGCACCTTTAAATGCTTTTTTCCACATAGATGAAATTGCTAAAGCATTTCTTTTATGTTGTTCACTTGTATTATATAAGATCTCAAACTTTAAAGGATTTGATTTTGTAAATCCAGCTTCATTTAATAATTTTAAAGCTTTTTTATTTCTTTCTTTTTGAGTCCATTTCGCGTATTCAGGTACTAAAGGAGTAAATCCAGAAACATTATCAGGTACAAAAGTATAAGCAGGTTTTTCACCAGTACCTAAAACTTTTTGAGTTAAAATATCTCTATTTACTGCATATGATAAAGCTTTTCTAACTTTTACATTATCAAATGGTTTTTTCTTCATATTTAAATAATAATAATAAGTTCCAACTCTACCTAAAACTCTAACTTCATTAGGCATAGTTTTCATAAGATTCTTATATTTATTTTTTGGTAATTCATATAATATATCAATTTCACCAGCTTTATATCTATTTAATTCCGTACTTTGATTAGGAATTGGTAAAAATGTAACTTTCTCAATTTTTACATCTTTAGCTCCATAATATAAATTATTTTTAACAGCTACAATTTTTTCATTAACTACCCATTTAGATAATTTATAAGGTCCATTTGAAGCAATATTAGCTGGTTTCGTCCAGTCTTTACCATATTTTTCAATAAGTTTTTTTGGAACTGGAGATGTTGAGATATGAGATAATCCAATAATAAAATAAGGGATTGGAGTACCTAATGTAATTTCAAGTGTTTTAGAATCTAATGATTTTACACCTAATGATGAAGCAGGTTTTTTGCCATCTAAAATATCTGCACCATTTTTAATTCCTAAAATTTTAAAATACCAAGAATATCTTGCGGCAGTTACAGGATCTATTCCTCTTTTAAATGCATATTCAAAATCATTTGCTGTTACATCATCGCCATTTGACCATTTTGCATTTTTTCTAATTTTAAAGACGTATGTCTTTTTATCATCTGAAATTGTATATGATTCAGCTTGACCAGGAATAACATTTCCTTCACCGTCTACAGTCATAAGACCTTCAAATAGATCTCTCGTTATGTTTGAACCTGGAGTTCCTTCACCTAAAGTAGGATCAAGTGTTGCAGGTTCTGAACCATTACCACGAACTAGCTCTTGGGCTGCATTTGCAGATGTTATTAATAAACATGTGAATAAAGCAGCTTTAAGTATTTTAAATAATTTCATTTTTTCCTCCGTTTTAATATATTATATATGTTAGTAAAATGAAGTGAGTTTTTAGTGAGTTTTCTTAAGTTATATATAAATTATATAACTAATACCTCATTATAATCATCTAAACAGTTTTTCTTAAAGAAAAACTGTTTACTTAAGACTATTTTTTAATACTTAAATATTTTGTTAAAATAAATCCTAAAGGACTAACTGTTGGAAAACCTTTAACATACGGTTTAATTAATCTAGCTGCAGTATATTGGTAGATAGGAATAACTGGCATATCTCTAGTAATCATTGAATTAACTTTTTGGTATAAGATATTTCTTGCTTTGTCATCAGTAGTAGTTCTAGCTTCATTCATTAATTTATCATACAAAGGATTATCATAATGTGAGTTATTAGATGAATGTCCTTTTGTTAAAATATCTAACATAGTTGAAGCTTCATTATAATCTCCAGTCCATCCAGAACGTGATACTTCAAATTTACCTTCATTTTTAACATCTAAAAATGTTTTCCATTCTTGATTTGATAAAGTAACTTTAACTGCACCTTTTAGTACTTTATTCCACATAGATGAAATAGCTAAAGCGACTCTTTTATGTGATTCATTAGTATTATATAAAATTTCAAATTTTAAAGGATGTGATTTGGAAAAGCCTGCCTCACTTAATAATTTTAAAGCTTTTTCTTCTCTTTCTTTTTGTGACCATTTTGCATATTCTGGAACTAAAGGAGTAAATCCAGAAATATTATCAGGTGTAAAAGAATAAGCAGGTTTTTGACCAGTGCCTAAGACTTTTTTAGCAATAATTTCTCTATTAATTGAATATGATAATGCGCGTCTTACTCTAATATCCTCAAATGGTTTTTTCCTCATATTTAAATCATAATAATATGTTCCAATTAATCCTAAAATTTTAACTTCATTAGGAATAGTTTTCATTAAATGTTTATATTTATTAGATGGTAATGAATCAACAAAATCAATTTCACCAGCTTGATATCTATTATATGCAGTACTTCCATCAGAAATTGGTAAGAATGTAACTTTATCAATTTGAACTTTTGAAGCTCCATAATAATTATCATTTTTTACAGCAACAATTTTTTCATTAACTACCCATTGAGATAATTTATAAGCTCCATTTGAAATAATATTAGAAGGTTTTGTCCACTCATTTCCAAATTTCTCAACTAGTTTTTTAGGAATTGGTGCTGTTGTAATATGAGATAATCCAATTAAAAAATATGGAATTGCAGAACCTAAAGTAATTTTTAATGTTTTAGAATCTAATGATGTTACACCTAAAGTTGATACATCTTTTTTCCCAGATAAAATATCTGCACCATTTTTAATTCCAAGAATTTTAAAATACCAAGAATATCTAGCTGCAGTTTTGGGATTAATTCCTCTTTTAAATGCATATTCAAAATCATTAGCAGTTACAGGATCTCCATTTGACCATTTTGCATCTTTTCTGATTTTAAATATATAGGTTTTTTTATCATCAGAAATAGTATAAGATTCAGCTTGACCTAGAATTACCTTTCCTTGAGAATCAATAGTCATAAGACCTTCAAATAAATCTCTCATAACATTTGTACCAGAAGATCCCTCACCTAAAGTAGGATCTAGAGTTGCTGGTTCTGCACCATTACCTCTTACTAATTCTTGGGCTGCATTTGCGCTTGTAGCCAACAAACATGCTAATAATGTAGCTTTCGCCATATTTTTTATTTTCATTCCATTCCTTTAAAATAGTTTATGGAATATTTTAGTAAAAGTAAGTGAGTTTAAAGTGAGATATTATAAAAATAACATTAAAAATGTAATTAATATGTACTTATAGTCTATTTTATAAGACTTCGAAAATTTATATATTTAGTATTAATATTTTGAATTTTAAATTTATAGAAGAAAATCTCTTATTTTTTCTATAAAATAATACTTTTTTCTATAAAATTATTAGTTTTTTTAAATAAACTTATTTTTTATAGAAAAATTTAAGTATTTTATATTCTAATCTTTTCCGACTAAAGCATATAAAGCTTTTATTTCTTCTGGCCAGATTTCATCATTTATTGTTTCTAAAATTAAAGGAATATCATCCATTCTTTCATCATTCATAATAAATTTAAAAGCATCCCAACCAATTTTACCTTCACCTAGAGAATCATGTCTATCAACTCTGCTTCCTAATTCAGGTTTTGAATCATTAATATGCATAGCTAATAAATACTCACGTCCAACAATCTTGTCAAAATCACCCCAAGTTTTATCATAAGTTTCTCGTGTTCTAATATCGTAACCTGCTGTAAACATATGACAAGTATCAATACATACACCCATTCTACTTTTATCATCTACTTTATCAATTATATGTGCTAAGTGCTCAAACTTATATCCCATATTAGAACCCTGTCCTGCAGTATTTTCAATAATTAGTTTTACTTTTGAATTAGGAGTTGCATCTATTACTCTATTTAAAGTCTCCGCAATATTATCTAAGCACTCATCTTCACTTATTTTTCTTAAATGAGATCCTGGGTGAAAGTTTAGTTTTTCTAAAGTTAAGATATCACATCTTTGAACTTCATCTACAAAAGCAGCAAATGATTTTTCTCTATTTTCAACTAGGGGATGACCTAAATTAATTAAATATGAATCATGAGGTAAAATATGCTTAGTTTGAACTCCAGTTTTTTCTAATTCTAAAAACCACTTATCAATTACATCTGTTTCTAAATCTTTTACTTTCCATTGTCTTTGGTTTTTAGTAAAAAGTGCAAATGCTTTGGCTCCAATAGCATTTGCGTTAATACAGGCATTATAAACCCCTCCACTAGCACTTACATGAGCTCCAACATATTTCATTTTAATTCCTTATTTTTATTATATAAACTTATTAGAATAATAAGTTAAGATTATTTTTATAAATTGATTTTTAGTATCATTTGTATACATTTTTAAATAAATATACAAAGATTTTTGCATTTTTATATTAGCCTAAAAAAGCTAAGTATAGAATAAGGAAAAATTTTAATCTAGCTATATAGAAGATATAAAATCTTTGTATTGTATGAAGATATAAATACTAATAAAAAAATCAAGATTAATAAACCAGAAAAGAGAAAAGGATTAAATCTATGGAAAAAGTTGTAATAATAGGAGGTGGATATGCAGGTATTTACGCTCTTCGAGAATTGGCAAAAAATAAGAATATTCAAATTACTTTAATAGATAAACAAACTTTTCATAATTTACAACCAGAAGTTTATGATTTAATTGCAAATAAATCAAATATTGCAGATGTTACAATTGATTTAACAACTTTATGTTTAGGAATTAATCATGATTATTTAGAATATAAAAATTTAAATGTTAAAAAAATAGATAAAAAAGAAAAGAAGATTTATACAGAAGAGTTAGAAATAGTTAAATATGACTATTTAGTTATGGCAGCAGGAACAAGAACATTTTTTCCACCTTCTATTCCAGGACTTAATAATGCTCATGATATTAAAAAATTAAACTGGGCCATGTTTTTTAAACAAAGTTTTGAGAATCAATTATTTAAAAAAATTCAAGATGAAGCAAAAAGATGCGTAAATACTCATATTGTAGTAGTTGGTGCTGGTTTATCAGGTGTTGAAATTGCAGCTGAAATGGCATACAACTCTAAAATGTTTTTTAAACGTGGTAACTTCTCTTGTGATAACCTTAATATCTCACTTGTAAGTTCTTCGGATACTATTTTACCAGGTCTTAGCCCTAAACTTATATCAATGTCTCATAAAAGACTTAAATCTTTAGGAATTAAAGTAATAACTAATACCAAACTTCAAGAATGTGCAGAGGACCATTTAGTATTATCAAATGGCACTAAAATTTATCATTCATTTATTATATTCACAGGTGGAATTGAAGCTTCTACAATTACAACTAACTTAGATGTAGAAAAAAACAAAAGAGGTCAAATAATTGTAAATGAATATTTACAATGTCCTAATGATGAAAGAATATTTGCTATTGGTGATATGGCTGAGATCAAAAACTTAAAAGGTGAATTAATGCCGCCTAATGTTACAGTTGCCAGAATTTCTGGTACAAATGCAGGTAAAAATATTTTAAAAGATATAAACGGTAAAAAACTTATAAAATGTAACCCAAAACTTGAAGGAACTTTAATCGCTCTTGGCGGAAAGTTTGCAGTTGGTAACCTTTATGATCTATTACATGTAGAAGGAAGAATTGCATATGAAATTAAAAAATATGTATTCTCATCATATAGAAAACCACTTCTTAAATTAATAAAAGCTGGTTACAAAAGATTAAAATCTTACGAAAACTAAAAAACAAAGAAGTAAAAGATATTTTTACTTCTTTCTAATTTTTATTAAAATTCCATGCTCTTTATCTCTAAAAATAATATTTTTTTTATTCTTTTCTAAAAGTTTTTTAAAAAAATTATTTTCATATGATTCATGGAAGAACTCTTTATTAAATTGTTTGTTTGTAATACATTTAAAAGTACTCTTACAAACTCTATTTTTATATAGTTTTAAATCTAAAACAACATTTCCCACTGAATAAATTTGAATTTGAGTATAGTTATCAAATTTATTTATAAAACCTATATCGTAAAATTTTACGCTTGGTGTTTTTATTAGAATACTTGCACTTTTGGATACTTGCACTTGTTTTGAAGAACAAGCAGACAAAATAAAAATAATAAAAACTAGCTTTAAATATTTAATCATTTTAACTCTTTATATAAATTGTCTATAATTTTACTATAATACTTTAAAATAAAACGAAGTAAAAATACTTCTAGTAAAAAGGCTCAATTTGTTAGTACATATTTGCTGTTCTGTAGACAGTCATTATTTTTTAGAAAGAATTCAAGAAGAATACCCAGAGGAAACTCTAGTTGGATATTTTTATGATCCAAATATTCATCCTTATGCTGAATATCAATTAAGATATTTTGATGTATCTTATTCATGCGCGAAATTAGGAATTGAATTAATTGAAGGTCCTTATAATTTAGAAGCCTGGCTAAAAAAAGTAAAAGGGCTTGAACACTTACCTGAGAAAGGTGATAGATGTACAGTTTGTTATGATGATAGACTAGAAAATACTGTTCTTAAAGCAATAGAATTAGGACATGATAAATTTACATCAACACTTCTTATTTCACCTAAAAAATCTCAAGATAAATTAGCAATAATTGGTGCTAATTTAGAAAAACTTCATGGTGTTGAATTCATTTTTAAAGATTATAGAGCTGGTCAAGGACAAATGATTCAAGGACAAAAAGTAAAAGAACATTCACTTTATAGACAAAACTATTGTGGTTGTTTATTTGGTTTAGAGCCGCAAAGAGAGTATCAAGATAAACTAATGGATGAAATGTTTAACCCAATATCTAATCAAATTTTACCTGAGTCAATTGAGAGCAGACTAGAGTTATATCACAAACGTGATGATTTAGAGAAAAAAAATATTCCATATAAAATTATTAAACAAAAGTTTTTAAATTATAGATTATTAACTGCTATGGTTAAAATTAAAAAAGAAGTAGTGCCTTCTTATTTTTTATGTTATTCATACTTAGGTAAGAAAAAAACAGCTGGTCGAATCGAATATGAAAGAGATGACATTGCATATTTAAATAAAGATGAAATTAAATTAATTTCAATAGATATTTTTAATGATATTGCAGGAACAAACTATAGAAATGTAAAATCTATGATGTATAATCCTCCAACTTTTCAAGCAGAATTAAATTTAAGACAAAAGATTACAAAAAATCCTTATGGTTTATCACCTATAATTATTTTAAATGATTTACCAGATGAAAAATATGAAATTTTTATGGATGCAAAAATTTATGATGATGTAAAAGAAGACATAATATGAAACTTCTAGTTTGCGCTATGGAAACATCATCAAATATTCACCTAAAAGAATTAACAAAACACTTTAGTTCTGATGTAGAAATGTTTGGAATATTTGACAAAAAATTAGGACCTGCTTCTTATGATTTAGAACAATTAGCAGTTATGGGATTTATTGATGTTTTAAAAAAACTACCTTTCTTTTTTAGATTAAAAGATGAAATGGCAAGTTTAGCTAAAGATGCAGACAAAGTTTTACTTATGGATTCATCTGGATTTAATTTACCACTTGCAAAAGAGATTAAAAAAAGATATCCAGATAAAGAAATTATATATTATATTCTTCCTCAAGCTTGGGCTTGGAAAAAAGGAAGAATTCCAAAAATTGAAGCTAATTGTGATAAATTATGCTCAATTTTACCTTTTGAGAGAGATTATTATTCACAAAAAGATAAAATCACTTATGTTGGACATCCTTTATTAGATGAAATTACTACTTTTAAAAAAATATATGAAAAAACTGGAAAAATAGTTTTTATGCCAGGATCTAGAAAAACTGAAATTACAAATTTAATGCCAATATTTAAAGAACTTATTCAAAAAATACCTAATAAAGAGTATATTTTAATTATTCCTTCTAAGTTTGATAAAGAATATATACAAAAAACATATGGTGATATCTCAGATTTTACAATTTCAAATGACACACATAGTTCATTAATAAAAGCAGAATATGCTTTCATTTGTTCTGGAACTGCAACATTAGAAGCAGCAATTATAGGAACACCATTTACACTTTCTTATATTGCAAAAAAACTTGATTATTTTATTGGAAGAACCTTTGTAAAACTACCTTATGTAGGACTAGCTAATATCTTTTTTAATAAAATGGGTAAAAGTAAAATTCATAATGAATTTTTACAAGAAGAGGTTACTGTAGATGCTTTATTTAATGATTATAGAAATATGAATAAAGAAGAGTTTTTAAAGAATTCTTTAATCTTAAGAGATTATTTAAAAAATGGTTCTTCTTTAAATGTAGCTAGAATTATCCAAAGCTAATAAATATTTGGATAAAATAAAAGTTAAAAAAACACATAGGATAATAATATGTTAGATATTATGGAAATACAAGAGATTTTACCTCATAGATACCCATTTTTATTAGTAGATAGAGTTACTAGTATGGAAAAAGCAAAAAAAATTGAAGCTTTCAAAAATGTTTCAATTTCAGAACCTGCTTTTACTGGTCATTTTCCAGGACACCCAATTTACCCTGGTGTTATGATTCTTGAAGGAATGGCTCAAGCTGGTGGAATTTTAGCTTTAAAAAGTAATGACCTTTCTAAAGAAGAATTACAAAATAAAGTGATTTATTTTATGAGTATTGATAAAGCTAAATTTAGAGCACCAGTTAAACCAGGTGATCAATTAGTTTATAAAATTGAAATTTTAAAATTAAGAGGAACATTAATTGTTCTTGATGGTAAAGCTTATGTAGATGATAAATTAGTTGCACAAGCAGAATTAAAAGCCATGATTATTGATAAATAGGTTAAAAATGAATAATATTCACAAAACTGCAATTATTGAAGATGGGGCTATTATAGGTGATGATGTAACAATCGGAGCATATACTATAATAGGTGCAAACGTGAAAATTGGTAATGGAAATATAATAGCATCTCACACTGTAATTGATGGTTACACTACTATTGGTGATAATAATAAAATCTATTCACATGCTGCTTTAGGAACTGAACCTCAGGATCTTAAATATGCAGGTGAAAAAGTTGAATTAATTATTGGTAATAATAATAAGATTAGAGAATTTACACTTTTTAATCCAGGTACATCTGGTGGTGGTTCTATTACAAGAATTGGAAATGATAACTTATTTATGGGTTATACTCATGTTGCGCATGATGTAATAATTGGTAACTCTTGTGTTTTTGCAAATGTAGCAACACTAGCAGGACATGTTGAGATTGAAAACAATGTTGTAGTTGGTGGATTAACACCAATACATCAATTTTGTAAATTAGGTTCTCATGTAATGATAGGCGGTGGTTCTGTTGTAACTCAAGATATACCTCCATTTTGTCTTGCTCAAGGTAACCATGCAACACTTAAGAATTTAAATTTAAATGGTTTAAGAAGAAGATTTGAAAGATCTGATATTAATGAAATTAAAATTGCTTATAAAGAACTTTTTGAATCAGGAAGAGCTATAAGCGAAGTAGCAAAAGAATTAATAGAGTCAACAAATAACAAATATGTAATAGAATTAGCAACTTTTGTATTAAATACAAAAAGAGGCATTCCTTTTACACGAAAATAGGAGAGAGTTTAATGAGTTTACTTAAGTGTGATTTCTGTGGAACTGAAGATAATAAAGAAAACCCGATAATTTCAGGAGATAAAGCGTGTATTTGTCAATCTTGTATAAATACAGCTCATGAAATTATGAATAATCCAGAAGAAGAAACATCTTCTATTGTGGAAAAAAATAAAGAAAAAGCTAATTTATTAACTCCAAAAGAATTAAAAGCAATTTTAGATGATTACATTATTGGTCAAAATAAAGCTAAAAAAGTATTATCTGTTGCTGTTTATAATCATTATAAAAGAATTTTTAGAAAACATGAAATAAAAGATGGTGTTGAGCTACAAAAATCTAATGTTTTATTAATAGGACCTACTGGTTCTGGTAAAACATTATTAGCACAAACTATTTCTAAACACCTTGATGTACCTTTAGCAATTGCTGATGCTACTTCTTTAACTGAAGCTGGATATGTTGGTGATGATGTTGAAAACATTATTACAAGACTAGTTCAAGCAGCTGATGGTGATGTTAAAAAAGCTGAACGTGGAATTATTTTCATTGATGAAATTGATAAAATTGCTAGAATGAGTGAAAATAGATCTATTACTAGAGATGTATCTGGTGAAGGTGTTCAGCAAGCTATGCTTAAAATTATTGAAGGGGCTGTTGTTAATGTTCCACCAAAAGGTGGACGAAAACATCCAGGTCAAGATGCTACTCAAGTAGATACTACTAATATCTTATTTATTTGTGGTGGAGCATTTGATGGTTTAGAAGAAATCGTTAATAAAAAGAATGGTGCAAATACTCTAGGTTTTAACCAAGATAAAAAAACTAAACAAATTGATGATGACTATTTAAATCATGTAGAAGCAGATGATTTAGTTAAATATGGTTTAATTCCAGAATTAATTGGAAGACTACATATGTTAGCTACTTTAAATGAAATTACAGAAGAAGATATGGTACATATTCTAACAGAACCTAAAAACTCACTAATTAAACAATATATTGAATTATTCGCTATGGATGATGTAAATTTAGAATTTGAAAAAGATGCTTTATTAGAAATTGCAAAAAGAGCAATTGAGAGAAAAACTGGGGCTAGAGGTCTTAGATCTATTTTAGAAGAAATTATGTTAGATATTATGTTTGATTTACCTGATTATAAAGGTAAAACAATTACAATTACAAAAGATGTTGTCCTTGAGGATAAATTACCAAAAATAGCTTAAGAAGGAAATATAAATGATACTAGATAAATTTATTGGTTTATTTTCTAGTGATATGGCAATTGATTTAGGTACTGCTAATACAATTGTTTCTATCAAAGGAAAAGGAATTATTATAAATGAACCTTCTGTTGTAGCTGTTCAGCACGATAGATATGGTAATGATAAAATTCTTGCAGTTGGTCAAGAAGCAAAACAAATGATAGGTAAAACACCTTTAAACATTCAAGCTGTTCGTCCTATGAAAGATGGAGTTATTGCAGATTTTGAAATGACTGAACGAATGATTAGATATTTTATTGAAAAAGCTCATTCAAGAAAATCTTTTATTCGTCCAAGAATCATTATTTGTATTCCTTATGGTATTACTCAAGTTGAAAGAAAAGCTGTAAAAGAATCTGCTTTAAGTGCCGGTGCACGAGAAGTATTTTTAATTGAAGAACCAATGGCAGCTGCAATTGGAGCTGGAATTCCTGTTTCTGATCCTTCTGGATATATTATTGTAGATATTGGTGGAGGAACAACTGAAGTTGGTGTTACATCTTTAGGTGGACTTGTTTTATCTAAATCGATTAAAGTAGCTGGTGATAGATTTGATAAAGCGATAATCGATTATGTTAGACAAAACTACAATTTATATATAGGTGAAAGAACTGCTGAAAATATTAAAATTGAAATTGGTACTGCTATAAAATTAGACACAGAATTAAAAGTTAAAGTTAAAGGTAGAGATAACTCTGGTTTATTATCAACTATTGAACTAGGAAGCGAAGGTGTAAGAAGCGCAATTAAAGAACCATTACGAGAAATAGTTGCTGCAATTAGATCTGTTTTAGAGGATATGCCGCCTGATTTAGCTGGTGATGTTGTTGATAATGGTGTTACTTTAACAGGTGGTGGAGCTTTAATTAGAGGTATTGATAAATATATAGCTGATATTGTAAAATTACCAGTTGTTGTTGCTGATGAACCTTTATTAGCTGTTGCACATGGTACATCTGCTGTTTTAGATGAGCCTGCATTATTAAGAATTATATCAAACCAATAAAGTAAACATTTGAATAAATTAGTACTTCTACTTTTTTTTACTTTACTTAGCCTATCTTATATTTTTAAAATAGATAGGCTAATAGTAGAAAAATTTAATTTCATTAGCTCAATTAAAGAATCTTATCAAGATAATGCAAGTGCATTTCAAGACTTTAGAAATAAATATTTTTCTCAAGCTCAAAGTATTGAAGATTACAAAAAAGAGAATGTAATTCTGAAAAAATATCAATTTCTATATACAAAAAACCAATATGATTATGATCAATTATTAAAAATTAATACTATAAAAGAAGATAGTAATAAATTTGAATTAGTAAAAGTTTTATCTTATGTAAAATTTGATGATTTCTCAAAAGTATGGTTAAATAAAGAAAAAACATCTGAAAAAATACTTGCTTTAATAGATAATGACTTTACTGCAGGAATAGTTGTTAAATCAAATAATAGAAGTTTAGCATTATTAAATGGTAACGAAAAAGCAAATTATGCTGTTTTTATTGGAAAAAATAATGTTCCTGGAATAGTTCACAAAAATGAAGAAGACGAAAAATATTTAAAAATAAAATATATACCCATATGGATGGATATTAGTATTGGAGATGAAGTTATAAGTTCAGGAATGGACAATATCTTTTTTAGAGGCTTAAAAGTTGGCAAAGTAATTAAAATTAATAAAATGCCAGATATGCAAGAAGCAATTATTCAAGCTTATTCACAAGTAAGAGAAAAAAAATATTTTTATACTTATGAAAATATTGAGGAAAAAAAAGAGATATTAAAAACTAATAAGAAGCCATAATATCATCAACATTTTCCCAAGTTAAATCATCAGAGTTTTTACCCTTAAAAATATTATAAACATATCTAGCAAACATATCTGTTTCAATATTTACTAAGTTTCCTTTTTTATATGAATCAAAAAGTGTATTTTTAATTGTATGTGGAATAATAGTTAATCTAAAAGAGTTTTTTATAACTTCATTAACAGTTAATGATACGCCGTCAATTGTAATTGAACCTTTTGGAATAATAAATTTCATAAATTCTTCGGGTAAAGAAATTATGTAATCACTTGAATTACCATTATCATTTATTTCTTCAATAGTTCCTAAACAATCTACATGTCCTTGAACAACATGTCCTTCAAATCTATCACCCATTTTCATAGCAGGTTCAATATGAACATTACCTACATAATTATCCATTGCTAAAATATTTTGTGATTCAGGTGATAATTCAACTGAAAAACCTTCAGCTAATGTTTGAGTAACTGTTAAACAAGCTCCATTGATTGCAATAGAATCTCCAATTTTTGGTTCATACTTAGCTTTAATTGTTAAAGTGTTATCACTTAAACTTACAACTTCTGCCATTTCTCTAATTAGTCCAGTAAACACTTAAAACCTTTTTTTCTAATAGTATCTAAATAAGTGTTAATATAAAAATTTTACAAAAAATTAAATTTACACATTTTTTAGTTATTAGATTAATTTGCTACTTTATATTGTTATGGTATTTTACAAAAAAGGATAAACATGTTTAAAAATTTAACGTTCTCAAAAAGATTATTATTAACAGTACTTAGTATTGTTTTTATTTCATCATTTATTAGCACATTTTTAATTGAAGAAAAAATCTTTTCAAGTACACAAAATATTTCGCAAAAATATATAAAAAGTTTAGCTCTGTCTAATACATATAAAGCTAAAGAAGATTTAAATAAATCAGTTATTTTATCTTATGGTTTTGCTTCATCTTTAAGTACATTTATAAGTCAAGAACAATCTTACACTAAAGAAAACATACTTAGTATTATGAATTCTTTATTAAGTTCAAACCCGTATATTTTAGGTATTTGGTTAGATATAGATACTAATATATTATTTCCAAATAATAAATCTTTATCAAAATTAGATGGACATGATAGTGATGGAAGATTTGTACCTTATTTAGTAAAAAGTGGAAGTTCTATTGTTTTAGAGCATAGTTACGTACAATCATATAAAGATAGACCTTGGGTAGATAAATCAAGAGAATCTGGAAAAGAATATATTACAGAACCTTATATAAGTCCAGTTAATGGGGAAAAAGTTCTAGTTTCAGCTATTTCTGTACCAGTTTATAAAAATAATAAATTTGTAGGAACAGTTGGTATTAATATATCATTAAATTCAATTAGTCAATCAATTGCGAAAGTAAATGTTTATACAAATGGTTATGCTTTTTTAACTACAGATAAGGGAATTATCGTAGGTCATCCAAAAAAAGAGTTAATTGGAAAATATCTTTCTGACGTTTCAAAAGATAAAGATTCACGACAACTTGCTTCTAAAATAAATAATAATGAAACTTATGAGTATGAAAAAATTTCTTATAGCACAAAAAAACTATCTTATTATTATATGGTACCTTTTGAAATTGCAAATACTGGTGTAAATTGGGGTTTAACTGTTGCTGTTCCAGAAGAAGAATATTTAGTTGATGCTATATTTATTAAATGGTTTGCCATTGTTGCAGGAATTATTTCTTTTTTAATTATTGCTTTTGTAATTTTTTATAATACAAGAATACTAGGAAGAAATTTAGATTCAATTTCAAATGGTTTAAATTCATTTTTTGCTTACTTAAATAAAGAAACTCAAAATACTACAAAAATTCAAATCCTTTCAAATGACGAATTTGGAGAAATGGCTTTATTAATTAATAATAATGTAGAAAATATTAAAAATTCTTTAGAAAAAGATAATATAGCAGTTAATGAAGTGATTAAAATTGTAAAAAATGTTGAAAATGGTTATTTAAACAATACTATTACAAAAAAAGCTAATAACCCTGAATTAATCTTATTATGTGACAATTTTAATAATATGATTAACACTTTAAAAAATAAAATTGGTAATGATTTAAATAAAATAACTGTTGTTTTAGAAAGTTTTTCAAAACACAATTTTACATCTAATATCCATAACCCTTCAGGTGAAATTGATAAATCTATTAATAATTTAGGAAAAGAGATATCATCTTTATTATTAAAATCTTTACATACAGGATTAACGCTAGAAGATTCATCTAAAAAACTTATCGAAAATGTTGATATATTAAATACTTCATCAAATGAAGCAGCATCTTCACTAGAAGAAACGGCTGCTGCTTTAGAAGAAATTACATCTACTATTATTTCAAATACTGAAAATATTGATACTATGACAAAATCATCAGATTCTTTAACAAGTTCAGCAAAAAATGGACTTAATCTTGCAGAAGAAACATCAAATGCGATGGATGATATTACTTCTCAAGTTACCTTAATTACAGAAGCTATATCTGTAATTGATAAAATTGCTTTTCAAACAAATATTTTATCTTTAAATGCAGCAGTTGAAGCTGCAACTGCTGGAGAAGCAGGTAAAGGATTTGCAGTAGTAGCTCAAGAAGTTAGAAATTTAGCAAGCAGATCAGCGGAAGCTGCTAAAGAAATTAAAGATTTAGTTCAAAATGCAACTTCTAAAGCTTCATCTGGAAAAGATATAACAGCTAAAATGATTAATGGTTATGGTGAATTATTAAATAATGTTACTTCAGTTGATGAAATGATTAAAAGTATTTCAGCTTCAAGCAGAGAACAAGAAGCTGGAATCACACAAATTAATGACGCTATTACTAATTTAGATAGGCAAACTCAAGAAAATGCAAATATTGCATCACAAACATATTCTATTGCTAATCAAACTGATGAATTAGCTAATCAAATTGTGGAAGATTCTAAGACAAAAGAATTCTTCGGTAAATAAATTCTAAAAAGAGCTACTTTTAGCTCTTTTTAATACACTAAATTTACAAATACATTCAATTTATAATTAATCGATTTTTTTGCTATTTTTTTCTGTTATTTTTTAAAAAAGGATAAAAATGATAAAAAATATGAGTTTTTCAAAAAAATTATTACTTACAGTATTAAGTATAATATTTCTTTCTACTTTACTTTCTACATACTTAATTCAAGAAAGATCTTTCTCTAGCACTGAAGATATGTCTAAAAAATATATTAGAAGTTTAGCTTTGGTAAATGCATTTAAATCAGAACAAGATTTAAGTAAATCAATTGTTCTATCTAAAAGTTTTGCAACAACATTAAATAATATATTAAAAAATGATAAAAAGTATACAAAAGATGAAATACTTGATTTAATGAAAACTTTAGTGCATGATAATAATTATGTACTTGGTATTTGGATGGATATTAAAGAAGGAGTATTTTTTGAAAAAAATCCAGAATTTACAAATAAAATAGGACATGATAGTAATGGTAGATTTGCTCCTTATGTTTATAGAAAACTCAATTTTATCAATATTGATAATTTAGGACCAACGAGTGATGAAAAAGAATGGATTTTAGGAGCTAAAAAAGCAGGAAAAGAATTTGTAACAAAACCATATTTTACGGAAATAGAAAATAAGCATATTTTAGTAACTGCAATTTCTATACCTTTATATGAAAACAATAAATTTATTGGCGCAGTTGGTATTGATATTTCTTTAAAATCGATAGCTGATAATATTTCAAAAATTAAACTTTATAATACTGGTTATGCTTTTTTAACTACAGATGAAGGTATTATTGTAGGTCATCCAAAAAAGAAGTTAATTGGAAAAAAACTCTCAGATGTTACTAGTGACAAGGGCTCTTTGGCTTTAGCTTCAAAAATAAAAGATGATCAAACATTTGAATATGAAAAAGTTTCTTATGGAACAGATAAAATGTCATATTATTATATGATACCTTTTGAAATTGGAAATACTGGTGTGCACTGGGGTTTAACAGTAGGAGTTCCAGAAGAAGAATATTTAGTTGATGCTATATTTATTAAATGGTTTGCAATTATTGCAGGAGTTATTTCTTTTTTAATTATTGCTTTTGTTATTTTTTATAATACAAGAATATTAGGGAAAAATTTAGATTCAATTTCAAATGGTTTAAATTCATTTTTTGCTTACTTAAATAAAGAAACTCAAAATACTACAAAAATTCAAATCCTTTCAAATGATGAATTTGGAGAAATGGCTTTATTAATTAATAAGAATGTTGAAAAGATTCAAGATTCATTAGAAAAAGACAATGATGCAGTTAATGAAGTTATCAATATTGTTAATAATGTTGAAAATGGTTATTTAGAAAATGTTATTACTAAAAAAGCTAATAACCCTGACCTAATCTTATTATGTGATAATTTTAATAATATGTTAGCTAGTTTAAAGAATAATATTGGTAAAGATTTAAATAAAATAAATAATGTTTTAGAAAATTTCTCAAATCATAATTTTACATCAAATATCAATAATCCTGTAGGTAACATTGAAATTTCATTAAATAATTTAGGAAAAGAAATATCATCTTTATTATTAAAATCTTTAAATACAGGATTAACGCTAGAAAATGCATCTAAAAAACTTATTGCGAATGTTGATACATTAAATAGTTCATCAAATGAAGCTGCCTCATCATTAGAAGAAACAGCTGCTGCTTTAGAAGAAATTACAGCTACTATTATCTCAAATTCTGAAAATATTGATAATATGACAGACTCATCTGACTGTTTAACATTATCTGCAAATGATGGACTTAATCTTGCAAAACAAACATCTTCGGCTATGGATGATATTACTTCACAAGTAACTTTAATTACGGAAGCTATTTCAGTTATTGATAAAATAGCTTTTCAAACAAATATTTTATCACTTAATGCAGCTGTTGAAGCAGCAACTGCCGGAGAAGCTGGTAAAGGTTTTGCAGTAGTAGCTCAAGAAGTTAGAAACTTAGCTTCAAGATCTGCAGAAGCTGCTAAAGAAATTAAAGACTTAGTTCAAAATGCTACGGCAAAAGCTTCATTTGGTAAAGATATTACAGCTGAAATGATTAATGGCTATGGTGAATTATTAACTAATGTTACAGCAGTTGATGAAATGATTAAAAGTATTTCAGCTTCAAGTAGAGAACAAGAAGCTGGGATTACTCAAATTAATGATTCAATTACTAATTTAGATAGGCAAACTCAAGAAAATGCAAATATCGCATCTCAAACATATGAAGTTGCTAATCAAACAGATGAATTAGCAAAACAAATTGTAGAAGATTCTCAATCAAAAGAATTTTTTGGAAAATAATTGTTAAATAAATAAAAAGCTCTAAGCAGCTTTTTATTTATAATATAAACTTACAAATAAGAATTAGATATTAAAATTAGACTAAAAGTCTGAAATATTAGCTATAATTGCGAAAATACATTAAGAAGCTTGCATAAAACCTTACTAAGAAATTCTTTGTTAACAACCTTCTTTTTAATAAAAAATAGACAAATATTTAAACTCCTTTGGAGCAAAATATTTTATGGAGATAAAATGGAATATGATGTAATTGTAGTTGGAGCCGGACATTCAGGAATAGAAGCTTCATTAGCGTCTGCTAGAATGGGAAAAAAAACTCTTTTAATTACTATGTTAGTAGAACAAATTGGAGCAGCTTCTTGTAATCCTGCTATTGGAGGACTTGCTAAAGGTCACTTAGTTAGAGAATTAGATGCTATTGGTGGAGAAATGGGACTATGTACTGATGCTACAGGAATTCAATTTAGAATTCTTAATGCTTCAAAAGGTGCAGCAGTTCAAGGAAGCCGTGCTCAAATTGACATGGATAGATATAGAGAATATATGAGAGAAGTTTGTCATAATACGAAAAACTTAGAAGTATATCAAGATGAAGTATCAAAACTTGTTTTAAAAGAAGATACAGATGAATTAGAAGTAGCTGGAGTTGAAACAAAACTTGGTGAAAAGTTTTTTGCTAAAAAAGTAATTATTACAACTGGTACTTTTATGAAAGGTCTTATTCATATTGGTGAAAAAACTTATGAAGCAGGAAGAGCATGGGAATTACCATCTTCTACTTTATCAACTCAATTTAAAGAACTAGGTTTAAATGTAGGACGATTAAAAACTGGAACTCCTGCAAGAGTTGATGGTTCATCTTTAGACTTTTCCGTAATGGAATCTCACGGTGGAGACGAAACACCTACACCTTTTTCTTTTAGAACAAACAAAGAAGAGTTTAATCCTAAACAATTTCCTTGTTATATTACGTATACAAATACAGGAACTCATGGTAAGATTTCATCTAACTTTGATAGAGCTCCTTTATTTACAGGTCAAATTCAAGGTTCAGGTCCACGGTATTGTCCAAGTATTGAAGATAAAGTAAATAGATTTTCAGAACGAGATCGTCATCAATTATTTTTAGAGCCTCAAACTGCAATGTGTACAGAATACTATATTAATGGTCTAAGTACATCTATGCCAATTGATGTTCAAAAAGATATGATTCATTCTATTAAAGGTATGGAAAATGCAAAAATTATTAGATATGGTTATGCAATTGAATATGATTATGTAGATCCTACAGAATTAAAACATACTTTAGAAACTAAAAAAATTAAAAACCTTTATAATGCAGGTCAAATCAATGCAACTACTGGTTATGAAGAAGCAGCATCTCAAGGTCTAATGGCTGGTATTAATGCAGCTCTTGCAATTGATGGAAAAGAACCATTTATTTTAAGACGAGATGAAGCATATATCGGAGTTTTAATTGATGATTTAGTTACAAAAGGTACAACTGAACCTTATAGAATGTTCACATCACGTGCAGAGTATAGACTTCTTTTAAGAGAAGAAGGTGCAGATGTTAGACTAAGTGAATATGGTCATAAATTAGGTTTAATTGATGATGAAACAATAGCTAAAGTAAGAATTAAAACTAAAACTATTGCAGATGCTATTGATTTAATGAAAGATGAATGGTTTACTTCTAAAAAAGAAAACTTAGAACTTTTAGAAGCATTAGGTCAAGATAGAATTAAAGATAAAGTTTTATTACTTGATATTGTTGGAAGATCAACTGTAACAGTAGAAGCTTTAGATGTATTAGTACCTTCATTAAAAGATTTAGGAACTTATATAAAAGAACAAATCATTATTGAAGCAAAATACTATAGATATGTTCAAAAACAAAAAAAACAAATTGATAAAATGAAAAATATGATTAAAATGAGAATACCAGCAGAGTTTAATTATAAAGACATTCCAGGTTTATCAAATGAAGCAGTGGAAAAATTAGAAAAATTTAGACCACCAACTTTATTTAATGCAAGTGAAATTTCAGGAATTACTCCTGCTGCGCTAGATATTATTCACTTATACATAAATCTAGAACTAAGAAAAAAACAAAACTAATCTTAAAAAAATAAGCAAATAGGCTTAAAGTCTATTGCTTATTCTAATAATATACCCACTCTATCCAATTTTATTTTTGAAGTTAAATTATTTTTAACTAATCTCCATGCTAAATTAACAATAAATGAGCTAAATTTTATATTATTCAATAATTAAGATAATATCAACTTTGAAATAGGAATACTGTGCCTAAAAAAAGGCAATTATATGTAAAACATCTCTTATTTATCTAGAATTTAATGATAAAAAAGTTTTGTTTCTTGTTATTTTCATTATTTCGTTCCTTGTGTCATGGAACTCAAGCCGTTGTTGTACACTAATATAGTTTGTAAAGTAATTCTTTAAGAAGGGTGGGTGTCACCATATTTTACCAAAAATTCATTCTGCAATTCCTACAAAACTTCTGTACTTATAGACAAATGTGACCATATACATAAAGTATGTCTATTTAGGAAGCATTTTGTAAAAAAAAAGTTTGGAAGAAAAGTGGCATTTAGCAGTACTGTCAAGGACCTGGCAACCCTGTCAAAATTTTCAAATCCCTACTCCTCCTACAATTTTCGAAATAAAGATGCGAAATTT
>JABSON010000100.1 GCA_013215915.1 Campylobacteraceae bacterium
ATATTAATTAATAGATAATGCAAAAGAAAAAAACATTAAGAAAAATATTTATAAGTATAAAATAATAACATTAGATGTTAAAGAAAACTATTATATTTGGTATAAATATATTTATTTTAAAAACAAGCATAAAAGAACTAATGAAAATAAACATTTATTTGAAACAAAAGAAAATAAAATTATATATTCTGTATTTTTCAATAAAAAAAGACTTGCAGTTGTTACAAAAGTAGCTTATGACGTTATTAGTGAACTAAATCCTCAATTAAAAAAAGGAATTAAAATAATTAAAAAGTCTCCTGCAATATTTATATCTTTTTTAGGATTTAATCATATTAGTATGAGTGAAGAAGAAAAAAACACTTTGTATAATGTATCAAAAGAAATTAACAAGTTTTTAGGAAACTCTCAATTAGCATCAAGTTCAAACATTGGAATTACAAAATCTTTTACAGAAAAAAGACTAAATAAATTAGAAAGTTTTTATAAAAAATACAAAACAATAGAAGACAAATATAAATAATTATAAGAAATAATTATAATCATTTTTCTGCATTTTAATAATTATTTTGATATCCTGCCCTCAAAAGTAAATAGTATTAGGAGAAAGAATGAATTTACATGAATACCAAGCAAAAAATTTATATAGAAAATATGATATTCCTACAACAAAGGGTATGTTATTAACTCACCCTTCACAGTTAGATAATATATTAAATAGTATTGGGAAAGGTAAATGGGTTATAAAAGCCCAAGTGCATGCAGGTGGACGTGGTAAAGCTGGTGGTGTAGTAATTGTTGATTCAAAAGTCAAAGCTAATGAAGAAGTAAGAAGACTATTAGGATCAACACTTATAACTCATCAAACAAGTAAAGATGGACAAAAAGTTAATTCTATTTATATTGAAGAACCTTGTGATATCTTACAGCAAATATATTTAGCTTTTATTGTTGATAGAACAACTAGTAGAATTATGATAATTACATCAAGTGAAGGTGGAATTGAAATTGAAGAAGTTGCAGAAAACACACCTGAAAAGATATTAAAAAATACTATTAATCCAGTAGTAGGAATAATGCCAGCTCAGTGTAGACAAATTTGTGACGATTTAGGTTTAGATAAAAACTTAAGTTCTCAAATGATTTCTCTAATGCAAAAAATATATAAAATGTTTGTTGAAAATGATTTATCTTTAGTTGAAATCAATCCTTTAGTTGTTACAGAAGAAGGTAAACTTATTTGTTTAGATGCAAAAATTCAAGTTGATGATTCAGCTTTATATAGACAGCCTGAACTTAATGAGTCAAGAGATGATTCACAAGAAGATGAAAGAGAACTAAAAGCTCATAAACTAGATTTAAATTATATTTCACTTGAAGGTAATATTGCCTGCATGGTTAATGGAGCAGGACTAGCTATGGCTACAATGGATCTAATTAAAACTTATGGTGGAGAGCCTGCAAACTTCTTAGATGTAGGTGGAGCAGTTAATGAAACAAGAGTTATTGAAGCTTTTGAAATAATTTTATCAGATAAAAAAGTAAATGGTATTTTAATTAATATTTTCGGTGGAATTGTAAGATGTGATATTATTGCTTCTGGTATTATTGCAGCTGTTAAAAAAATGAATATAACTATTCCAATTGTTGCAAGACTCGAAGGTACTAATGTTCAAGAAGGTTTAGATTTAATAAAAGCTGCAAATCTAAATATTTATGAAGAAAATGATTTAGATAAAGCATCTTTAAAAATAATTGAATTAACAAAAGGATTAAACTAATGGCTATTTTAGTAAATAAAAATACAAAAGTTATAGTTCAAGGTCTAACAGGAGCGCAAGCTTCTTTTCATTCAAAAATTGCATTAGAATACGGTACTAATATAGTTGCAGGTGTAGTTCCAGGAAAAAGAGGTCAAATTCACTTAGGATTACCTGTTTATAATACAGTTGAATGTGCAAAAAGATTAACAGGAGCTAATGCTTCTATTATTTATGTACCAGCTCCCTTTTGTAAAGATGCAATTATAGAAGCTGCTGAAAATGGAATTGAGACTATTGTTTGTATAACTGAGGGAATTCCTACAATTGATATGTTAGATATAAAAGCAGCAATTGATTTAAATGGTGCAAGACTAATTGGACCTAATTGTCCTGGAATTATTACACCAGATGAATGTAAAATGGGAATTATGCCAGCTTCAATTCATAAACGTGGTTCTGTTGGAATTATTTCAAGATCAGGAACTCTAACGTATGAAGCAGTAAACCAATCAACTCTAGTTGGACTTGGGCAATCTACTTGTGTAGGAATTGGTGGAGATTCTGTTCCAGGAAGTGATTTTATTGATATTTTAAAATTATTTGAAGAAGATGATGAAACAAAATCAATTATTTTAATTGGTGAAATTGGTGGAGCAAAAGAAGAAGCTGCTGCTGAATATATCAAATATAATATCACAAAACCTGTTGTTTCTTATATTGCAGGAGTAACTGCTCCTATTGGAAAAAGAATGGGACATGCAGGCGCGATTATTGATAGAAACGCAGGATCTGCTGAAGATAAATATAGAGCTTTAGAGAGAGCTGGTGTATTAACTGTACGAACTATCACTACTTTAGGAAAAGCTTTATTAGAAGTACAAAAATAATTTTCAAAACGGGTAATAAAGTAACATAGAAATTCTAAAGTTTTAGAATTTCTACAATTACCCTACTTACAGCAAGACTTACTGTTTTTACATACTTTTTACATACTTACATCCAATAAAATGGGTAAAAACTAAGCACTTTTATTTAGAACCAATTAGGGATTAGAAGTATTTCTAAAATTTTATATTCATTTAAAACAAATTGTGAGAAAATTACACTAATTAAATTAAATAATATAACTCGGAGATAAAATGAAAGCATCAGCTCTATTTGTAAAAGCATTAGAAAATGAAGGCGTTGAATATATATTTGGAATTCCTGGAGAAGAAAATTTAGATTTTCTAGACTCTATGAGAGAATCAAATATTAAATTGATTTTAACAAGACACGAACAAGGTGCTGGTTTTATGGCAGCAACTTATGGAAGATTAACTGGAAAAGTTGGAGTTTGTTTGGCTACACTTGGGCCCGGTGCTACTAACTTTGTAACATCAGCTGCATATGCACAATTAGGTGGAATGCCACTAATGATGATTACTGGTCAAAAACCAATTAAAAAATCAAAACAAGGTAGATTCCAAATTATCGATATCGTTAATTTAATGAAACCTGTTACTAAATATGCTAAACAAGTTGTAAATGGAAATAATATTCCATCAATGGTTAGAGAAGCATTTAAAATTGCTACTGCTGAGAGACCGGGTGCTGTTCATATTGAATTACCTGAAGATATTGCAGCTGAAGAATGTGAAGATAACATTTATCCAGTACAACCAGTAAGATATCCAAAAGCTGATAACACTTCTATTTTAGATGCTGTTAAAATGATTGAAAATGCAAAAAGACCTTTATTACTTGTTGGAGCTGGAGCTAATAGAACAAGAATTGGTGATGCATTAAAAAACTTTGTTAATGAAAGTGGAATTCCTTTCTTCTCTACTCAAATGGGTAAAGGTGTAATTGATGATGGTCATGAATTATGTTTAGGAACTGCTGCATTATCTGCAAATGATTTTATTCACTGTGCAATTGACAGAGCTGATTTAATTATTAATGTAGGACATGATGTAATTGAAAAACCACCATTTTTCATGGAAAATGATGAAAATGCTACTAAAGTAATTCACTTAAACTTTTTCCCATCAGAAGTAGATGATACTTATTTCCCTCAACTAGATGTTGTTGGTGATATTGCTTCAAATGTTGATTCATTATCTACTGCTTTAACTAACCAAGATACTTGGGAATTTGATTACTTTAAAAGAGTAATAAAAGAAGTAAGAGTACATACTAGTAAATACTTTGATGATACAAGATTTCCAATCTTACCTCAAAGAGCTGTAAATACAATCAGAAAACAATTAGCGCCTCAAGATATTCTTACTTTAGATAATGGTGTTTATAAAATTTGGTTTGCAAGAAACTATGATTGTGCACAACCTAATACAATGTTATTAGATAATGCTCTTGCTACTATGGGTGCTGGACTTCCTTCTGCAATGGCAGCTAAAATGGTTCATCCTGATAGAAAAGTTGTTGCTGTTTGTGGTGATGGTGGATTTATGATGAACTCACAAGAAATGGAAACTGCAGTTAGATTAAAATTAAACTTAACTGTTATTATTTTAAATGATAATGCTTACGGTATGATCAAATGGAAACAATCAGGAATGGGATTTGAAACGTTTGGATTAGATCTTGGTAATCCTGATTTTGTTAAATATGCAGAAGCATATGGAGCAAGCGGACATAGACCTGCTTCTTGTGAAGAATTTGAAAAAACTTTAGATGAGTGTGTAAATGGTACAGGTGTACATTTAATTGACTTAGCTGTTGATTATTCATTAAATCACGCAATTTTAAATGATTTATTAGATACTAAAGAATGTATTTTATAATAAAAGACTAAAATACTTATAGAATATAAATTAAAAGGTATTTGTTTTCGGACAAATATCTTTTTTTCATTAAACAAACAACTAAAGGAATATAATGAGTACAATCGAAGTAACATCACCATTTGACGGTAAAGTAGTAGGAAATGTAAAATTTTCAACTGTAGAAGAAGTACAAACTGCAATTGATTTAGCTCATAGCACATTTGAAGATCATAAAAATGCACTTCCTAAGCATAAAAGAGTTCAAATTTTAGAAAATCTTGTTGAAATCATGTCTTCTCAAATTGAAGAACTAACTATTCTTTGTGCGTCTGAGGGTGGTAAACCTTACATGGATTCAAAAGTAGAAATTCATAGAGCAATTAATGGTGTTAAACTTGCAATTGAATCAATGGGAACTTTTGAAGGTAAAGAAATTGCTATGGGTCATACTGTATCATCTGCTAATAGAATGGCATATACATTTAAAGAACCTATTGGTGTAGTAGCTGCTGTATCTGCATTTAATCACCCATTTAACTTAGCAATTCACCAAGTAATTCCTGCAATCGCTGTTGGTTGTTCAGTTATAATTAAACCTGCTACTCAAACTCCAATGTCAGCTATTAAATTAGTTGAATTATTAAAAGAAGCTGGTTTACCAGATGGTTGGGCACAAGCTGTAGTTTGTGATAGAGTTGCTGGTGAATTATTAGCTACTTCTCCAAAAATAAATTTCTTAACATTTATTGGTTCTGGAAAAGTTGGTTGGTACTTAAACTCTAAAGTTGCTAATGGAACAAGAGTTGCATTAGAACATGGTGGAGTTGCACCAGTAATTGTTGAAAAAGATGCTGATTTAGATGAATTAATTCCTGCTTTAACTAAAGGTGGTTTTTACCATGCTGGTCAAGTTTGTGTATCTGTTCAAAGAGTTTATGTTCATAAAGATATTATGGATGAAGTTGCTAAAAGATTAAGTGATTCTGCTTCAAAACTTATTGTTGGAGATCAATTAGATCCAAATACTGAAGTTGGACCATTAATTAACCATAATGAAGTTAATAGAATTGAAGAATGGGTAAATGAAGCAGTTACTCAAGGTGGAAAAATTTTAACTGGTGGGAAAAGAATTTCTGATTCTTTATTCGAAGCTACAGTTATTTTAGACACTTCTGATGATGCAATTATTTCTAAAAATGAAATCTTTGGACCAGTTGTTTGTTTATATACTTATGACGATATTGAAGTAGCATTTGATAGAGCTAATGCTTTAGAAGTGTCTTTCCAAGCTGCTATTTTTACTAAAAATATTGATACTGCTTTATTAGCTGTAAAAAGATTAAGCGGAACTGCTGTAATGGTTAATGATCATACTGCATTTAGAGTTGATTGGATGCCATTTGGAGGAGCTAAAGCTTCTGGATTAGGAATGGGTGGAATTCACCATTCAATGATTGAAATGTCAAAAGAGAAATTAATGGTAATTAAATCACCAGTATTATAAAATACTTTATAATTATCAAGGGTAGAGATTAAATCTCTACCCTTTTTTTATGCCTTTTTTATTATAATACATAAAATAAATTATTTAAGAAGATAGAATGAATTTAACAAATGAACAAATAAAAGAATTTAAAGATAATGGTTTTTTAATATTAAAAAACTTTGCAGATAAAAATTTATGCGATAATATTTTAGAAAAAGCAAAATATCACTTAGAAAATAAAATCAAACCTATTGAGAGTGAAGAAGAATATACTAAAAACTCTCAAAATAATTTAACAGTAAGAAGATTAAAACAAGTTTATCAAAGAGAAAATATTTTTAAAGAATGGATGGAAAATAAAAAAATAAGACCTATTTTAAAAACACTTTTGAATGAATCTCCTGTTTTAACTTTAGCTCATCATAATTCAATTATGACAAAAATGTCAAAAATTTCTTCACGAACTTTTTGGCATCAAGATAGAAGATACTGGCACTTTGAAAATGACAATTTAATATCTGTATGGTTAAGTTTAGATGAAGAAAATCTAAATAATGGTTTATTAGAGTTTGTTCCAGGATCACATAAAATCAATTTTGAAAAAGAATGTTTTGACAAAGATTCAAACTTTTTAGATGAATATGCATCTAATAAAGAATTGTTAAAATTAAGAGTGCATAAGAACCTTGAAAAAGGTGATGTTGTACTTTTTCATTGTAAAACACTTCATCATGCTAATAAAAATAATTCTGATAAAGTAAAAATATCTTTTGTATACACAGTAAGAGCATTAAGTAATACAGCATTAAAAAATACAAGAAGTGATGTAAAAGAAGTTTTTTTAGATTAAATTATAAAAGAATATATATATAATTTAATTATCAGTTTTTAAATAGAATAATCAAAAAGGATAGATATGAATAAAATATTTACAATTTCACTAATTACAATAAGTACTATAATATTAACTTCTTGTGCTGGAAAAAAACATTGGTCTTATAAAGGAGAAACATCTGCTAAAAATTGGCATAAATTAAATGAAGATTTTAAAATATGTAAAAGTGGAAAATTTCAATCTCCTATAAATATAATTCCTACAAAAGATATATATATAAAACCTATTATTTTTAATTATAATACACAATCAAATAAACTTATAAATAATGGACATACACTTCAAGTTAATATACAAAAAGGAAGTAAAATAAGTATAAATCAAAAAGATTATGAATTAAAACAATTTCATTTCCATACTCCCAGTGAAAATAATATAAACTCAAAATCTTTTCCTCTTGAAGCTCATTATGTTCACACAAGTAAAGATGGTAAATTAGCTGTTGTTGCAATTATGTTTAAAGAAGGAGATGAGAATAAAACTCTTAAAAAGATTTTCTCGAAACTACCTTTAAAAATAAATTCAACTACTTCATTAAAACTTAGCTCTAGTGATATTAGAGACTTAATGCCAAGAAATAGAGAATATTACAAGTTTATGGGTTCTTTAACTACTCCTCCTTGTACACAAGGCGTTAAATGGAATGTACTTAAAACTCCTGTAAGTATTTCTAAAGAACAAATTAAACAGTTTTTTGATGTGTTTGGACATTCAAATAATAGGATTATTCAACATTCTAATAATAGAATAATCTATAAATAATTTATAAAATAAGTATTTAAATTAAATGTTAAATATTAAAAAATATTTAATATTGTTTGGAATGACTTTATGTCTTTAATTAGTATTTTCATCATATGCATCAATTCATAAAGTAATACCTAACGATGATTCTGGAAACTCAGAATTTACAGATAAAGTACTTAAAGGTATTTTAGATTCAAAAGTTTTAGATAAAAGTTCATCTGATGAAAAAATAATTAAAACAATAAGTGATTATTGTAAAAAAGATCTTAAGGTAAAAGATTTAGATTCAATGAAATCAAAGGTTTTAAATAAAGCTTGTATTAAATATCTTAGACCAAAATTAAAAAACAAGTAACATCAATGAGTCAAAATAAGTTTTTATTTATAATGTTCTTAAACTTGAAAATAAATAAAACTTATTTTCAAGCTAAGTAAAACAAGTAAAGACTAGTTAAAAGGGCCACAAACTAAAGCTCTTTTTAGTCCTAATTCTTTTGCATTTAAACCTTCTATTAATTTTTCTTTCTTAAGTAAAACATCAATGATTTGAGAAGAATATCTAATAGTACTTTCTTTCATCATTCCAAGCATAGGCCATCCCCATAAAGCAGAAACAGTTACATTATTTTTCTCAAAATGTGGATCAGTTAAAAAAGTACAATCTAAAACAGCTTCAATAGGACTTCTATTAGTTTGACTTCCACCTACAAGATCAATAACAACAGACTTAGCAGAAAGATTATATTTCAAATGTTCATTTGTAAGTATATAAACTTTTCCTCTTATATCAGATGGTAACTCAGCCCCATTAATTATTAAATCAGCATTTTTTATATATTCTTCTATAACAGTAGCATTAGTTTGTCTTCTACCTAAAATATTGATTTTTTTAATACCTTGATTGTATAATTCAAGCATAGCTCCACTTGCTACATTTCCATAGCCTAAAACTACTACTTTCGCTTCTTTTAAATCTAAATCTTTTTTATTTTCTTTTAAAAGTTTTAAACCATATCTAGCCCCAGCCATTCCAGTAATTTCTAGACATTGAATTCTTCTTAAACCTAATTCTAAAGGTTTATGAGTAGATTTATATTCTTTAATATCAACTTCAGCTTGAGTTTTTTCATACTCAGATAAATCAAATAAATTTAAATTATTTTTTTTAAGTTCTGATATAAGATTATTCTTATCATTAAAATCTGAAGAATCATAAAAATATAAAGCATTTTTTCCTATTTCATTTAATTCATTAAATTTAATATCTTTACTTAAAAGACTTAAACTATAGGGTGCTCTATTCCCTGCTCTTCTAATTGAAGCAGCTAATCTATTATTTCTTCCAATTATAAATACTTTTAAATTCTTGATTTCACCAGAATTAATAAAAGAAGATAAAGCTTTTTTCATAGCTAGTCTACCTAGTATAATTACATCATCTTGAGATTTTGGAGATTCTAAAATTTCTTCCATAGCAATAACATTAATTTTTGCATCTTTAAGCATTTTTGCACGAGAAGGAAAAGAATGAAAATGAGCCATACAAAATAATGTACAATTTTCATCCATATCTTTAATTGATTCTAAAGATGGCCCTTTAAATTTAATAATCATATCTTTGTTTTTATAAATATCATTAGCTTCTTGCATAATTGCACCAGAATTAATATACTCTTCATCTGAAAAACCAACTCCAGTACCTGCATCATATTCAACATATACTTTTATTCCATAATCTACTAAAGTTTTTACATCATTAGGCACTAAAGCAACTCTTTTTTCTAATCCACTTGGATTCTCCGGAGATTCAATCTCCTTTACTAAAGCGATGCTTGTGTATTTATTTAGTAATTTATTCATTATATTCCTATTTTCTCTTGCTTATAATATAAGCCATATATTTATTGTTTAACAATAAAATCCAATAATGATAATCTTATTTATCTTCTAGTAAAAGTTTTGGCATTAAGCCTAATGAAAAGTGAATAATATATTCTGCGTATTATGTCCTTTTAATTTATAAATTAGTTTTTTAATATGTGTTTAATTCTTGTAGTTTTGTAAAGTAATATTTTAAATATTAGTCTTGAGGCCTTATTCTATGTTTTTTATA
>JABSON010000101.1 GCA_013215915.1 Campylobacteraceae bacterium
TTTATAATTATAATGAATCTTCTAAAGAGATGTCATATCTTTATTCAAAGTTTGGTTTTTTAATTACAGTTTTTTATGAAAACTCTATTGTAGATCCTATACAAAAAGATTTAATTATTAATATAAAAGAATATTATAAAAACTTGTACTTGCAAATATGTATTTATATTTTTCTATTTACAATAGTTTTATTACTTTTTACTTTTATTTTTACTAATTTTATTAAAAAGAATTTTAAAGAATATAATGCCGAATTTTTAGATAAAAGTAAATCATTAGAACACTGGAAAAAAAGATTTGAGCTAGCAATTATTGCCTCGAATGATGGTTTATGGGATATAAACTTTAAAAGTGGGAAAATATACTTCTCTGATGCTTGGTTAAATATGTTTTTTTATGAAAAAGATGAAATTAAAGATTTTGATACTTGGTTTTCCCTAATTCATAAAGATGATAAAATAAAAGTAAAAATCTTATTTGATAAAGTTTTTTCAAAAGAGAATGATTCTATTCTTTGCGAATATAGATTAAAAACAAAACATAATACTTATAAATGGGTTCTTGCTCGTGGTAAAACATTTTTAGATGAAAATGGTGATATTGAAAGAATGTTAATGATGTCTATGGATATAGATAAAAATAAGATTATGAAAAAAGAGTTATCAGATGTAAACTTATTAGTAGAAGATGGAAAAATTGTTATTTTTAAAGTCTTAAATAATGAATATTTGTCTTTTTCATATATATCAAATAGTATAAAAAACTATGATTATAAAAAAAGTGATTTTGAGAATAATAAATTATCTTTACTTGATTTGATATTTGAAGAAGATATAAATGAAATTAAAAATAGTATAAAAGAAGCTTTAGCTTCAGACTTAAATGATTTTACTTTTGTATGTAGAATGAAAACACCTAAAAACGAGATTAAATGGATATCTTGCAGATCCATTTTACTTAAAGATCATTCTGGAAAAGTAAGTCATTTTTATGGATATATTAATGATATTACAAAAATTAAAGTATCACAAGAAGATTTAAAAATAAAAGTAAAAATTGAACTTGAAAAAAATAGAAAAAAAGATGCTATTTTAATTCAACAAAGTAAATTAGCTGCTATGGGAGAAATGTTAGGTTCAATAGCACACCAATGGAGACAGCCTTTAAATAATGTATCTTTGATATTACAGTTTTTACAAGATAATTACAAATCATCAGATTCTAAAACAATTGATAAGTTTATGTCAAGAGCTAATAAACATATAGAATATATGTCTGTTACAATTGATGATTTTAGAGACTTTTATAAACCTTCAAAAGTAAAAAATGATTTTTATTTAAATGATTGTATTTCTTCATTATTGTTTATTATTCAAAGTGAATTTGAATATCAAAATATTAATATAATTACAGATATAAAAAAACTTCATCTTAATACTTATGAAAATGAATTAAAACAAGTTATATTAAATATTCTAAATAATGCAAAAGATGCAATTCTTTTAAAAAAAGAAAAGCTTTTGTTTGAGGCTTTTATAAAAATAGAATCAAGCATTACTGATTCTGAGACAATTATAAAGATATCTAACAATGGTGGTGAAATTGAAGATGAGATTATGCAAAGAATATTTGAACCTTATTTTACAACTAAGTTTGAATCAGCAGGAACAGGAATAGGTTTATATATGTCTAAGACAATTATTGAGACAAATATGAAAGCTTTCTTAAAAGTAAAGAATATAAAAGATGGTGTTGAATTTAGCATTATATTTAAAAAGGAAAAAAATGATAACTAGAGTATTGTTAGTTGAGGATGAAATAGATGCTTTAGAAATTCTAGAGTTTTATTTAAATACAGTATTTGATGAAGTTAGCTGTGCTTCTAATGGGCAAGAGGGCTTGTTCTTATATGAAGAGGCACAAAAAGACAATAAATGCTTTGATCTAGTTATAAGCGATATTAAAATGCCTAAAAAAGATGGTATGACTATGATTGAAGATATCTCAAAACTTAATGGTGAACAAAAGTTCATAATAGTTTCAGCACATAAAGATGAAGAATACTTATTTAAATCAATTTCTTTAAATGTTGTTTCATATTTTGTGAAACCGCTTGATATTAAAAAGATTATGGAAATACTAAAAAAAGTAAAAATTAAAGTTTTAAAAGAAAAAACTAAAGAAAAAAAAGAAGATGATATTATTTTAATAAATAATACTTTCTCATATAATAAAAATAATTCTTCTTTATATAATAAAAAAGAAATCATTAATTTATCAAAAAAAGAAATACTTTTAATAGAAGCTTTACTTTTAAATATTAAAATAATTAAAACAAAAGAGAATTTAAAAGAGTTTGTATGGAAAGATAATAAAAGTTCAGATGCAACATTAAGAACTTTAATTAAAAGAGTAAAAGATAAAATATCTGATGACGATTTTATTGTTTCAAAAAAAGGTCTTGGTTATATTATTGAATAAGTCTTAGTATTAGGGATTTTAAAAGTAAATTGTATAATTTGAAACAATTTTGAAACAATTTTATATCTTTTTGTGTTATAATTTTTTATATACAAATTAAAGGATATAAAATGGCTACGAAAAAAATATTATCAAAATTGTTTATGGCTTCAGTGTTAACATCGGCTATGTTAACTTCTGCAAATGCTGCATCTAAAGAAAAAAAATATGTAATTGCAACTGCAAGTACAGGTGGAACTTATTATCCAGTAGGTGTTGGAATTGCAACTATTGCTTCAATTAAATTAGCTAAAAAACATAAAATGACTTTTTCTGCTATTACATCAGCTGGTTCTGGTGAAAATGTTGATATGTTAAATAAAGGTGAAGTTAATTTTGCAATTTTACAAGGTTTATTTGGATCTATGGCTTGGCAAGGAAAAGACAAGTATGAAGGCAAAGCTAAAAAGAATTTAAGATCAATTACTATGTTATGGCAAAATGTTGAACAGTTCACTGTGAAATCTAGTGTTGCGAAAACTGGTAATATTATGGATTTAAAAAACCTTTATGGTGAAAGATTCTCAATTGGTGGAAGATCATCTGGTTCAAGAGTTTCTGCTGAAACTATTTTAAAATCACTAGATATTGATTATAAAAAAATGAATATTCAATACTTAGGTTATACTCCAAGTTCAACTGCATTACAAGATGGAAAAGTTAAGGGTATGAATACTCCATCAGGTCCTCCTACTTCAGCTGTTACAAATGTATTCGCTTCTATGGGTAATGATAAAATTAAAGTTCTTAATTTTACAAACTCTGATTTATCTAAAATCACTAAAAACTATCCTGTATGGACTCCATTTACTATTAAAGCTGGAACTTACCCAGGTCAAATAAAAGATATTAATACTATTGCACAACCAAATCTATTAGTTGTTACAAAAGATACACCAAATGAAACTGTATATTTATTAACAAAAACTATTTATGAAAACTTACCTTTTCTAAATTCTGTTCATAAAGCTACAAAAGCTATGGCTTTAAATAAAGCAATTGCTGGTTTACCTATGCCTCTTCATCCAGGAGCTGCAAAATTCTATAAAGAACAAGGTATTACAATCCCTGCCTCACTTATGACTAAATAATAAAAAGAGTTTTCTCTTTTTATTATCTTCAACACAATCATATAGAACATTCCTTTATTGATTTATGAGAATAAGGACTGTTCTATATAATTATATTTAAGGATATATTATGATTAAAATAAAATACTTTAAAGAAATCACATTTACTTATGCAATATTAATTTCATTATTTCACTTTTATATTAATATTTGGGGTGGTATTTCTGATTTATGGTTTAACTCAGCTCACTTTGCACTTTTAGCATCTTTAGGTTTTTTAACTTATGAAGCTTCAATAAATGATGATAGGAAAAAAGATGAAGTTTCAGTATTAAATATTATTTTTGCTATTTTATCACTTGTAACATTTGTTTATATGGTCTTTTTTGAAGAGAGTTTATATGCTGATGCTGATGCTCAAATGAGACTTAGTGATCTAGTTGTAGCTTCTATGACAATTATTTTAGCATTACTTTTAGTTAAAAAATCAACTGGTTATATAATTCCTGGACTTATATTATTATGTATTTCATACTTGCTGTTTTTAGGACAGCATATAGATGGTTTATTTGCATTTGCTGGTATGAGTCCTGAGAGATTCTTATATAGAATGTATTATACATCTGAGGGTTTATTTGGGCCAATTGCCACTATTTCTTCTACTTATGTATTTATGTTTATTTTATTTGCAGCTTTTTTATTAAAATCAGGTGCAGGTGATTTTATTGTTGATGTATCTTCGGCTGTTGCTGGAAAGTATACAGGTGGAACAGGACATGTTGCTGTATTCTCTTCAGCTTTAATGGGAACAATTTCAGGATCAGCAGTTGCAAATACTGTATCAACTGGTTCTATTACAATTCCAATGATGAAAAAAGCAGGATTTAAACCCACTTTTGCAGCGGCCGTAGAAGCAGCAGCATCTACAGGTGGACAAATTATGCCTCCTATTATGGGAGCAGGGGCTTTTATTATGGCTCAAATGACTCATATTCCTTTTGTAACTATTATTTCTGTTTCAGTTCTACCAGCAATTTTATATTTTGCATCAATTGCTTTTTATATTAATATTCATGCAAAAGAGCATAATATTAAAGGTGAAGATAATGATATTAAAATACTTCCAATTTTAAGAGAAGGTTTTCATTTTATTATTCCTTTATCTACACTAGTTGGATTATTAGTTTATGGTTTTACTCCTACTTATGCAGCAGGAATTGCAATTATTGCTATTATTTTATCTTCTTATTTAACAAAAAATAAAAGAATGGGACTTAAAGAGATTTTAGAAGCTTTAGCACTAGGTAGTAAAAATATGGTTGTAACTGGTGTTTTATTAATAGCAGTTGGTGTAATTGTAGGTGTTATTAATATCTCAGGTGTAGGTATTACTTTTTCACAATTAATTATGGAATGGTCTAATAATTCACTTTTTATAGCTATTGTTTTAATAGCTCTTGCTTCATTGGTTTTAGGAATGGGATTACCTGTTACTGCTTCTTATGTTGTTTTATCAGTATTAAGCGCACCTGCTTTAGTAGGACTTATGTTAAGCCCTGAAATGGCAGCATTAGTTAATGCAGGAATAGAAATGCCAGAAGTTGCTATGTATTTATTATCTGCGCATTTAATTATATTTTGGTTATCTCAAGATTCAAATCTCACACCACCAGTTTGTTTAGCAGCATTTGCAGCAGCAGCAATTGCAAAAACTCCACCTATGAAAACAGGTTTAGTTTCTTGGAAAATTGGAAAAGGAATGTATATTATTCCACTTTTATTTGCTTTTACTCCACTTATTAATGGTACTTGGTTTGAGAGATTTGAAGTATTTACTTTTGCATTATTTGGAATAATGTGTTTCTCAATTGTAATGGAAGGTTTCTGGGATAAAAAAATGAATATACTTGAAAGACTTGTATATGCTATTGCTGCTGTATTACTTTTAATTCAAGATAAAGCTTTTGAGATTGATTCATATTTTGGAATTGTTCAAAATACTCATATTCTTGGTTTTGCTATATTTGCAAGCGCTTTATTTATGCATAAAAGTTTATCAAAAGAGGAAAATAAATATGCAAGTATTTCATAAAAAACTAGAAGAAAATGGTTATAAAGTTTATTTGGCAGCTAATAAAAAAGAAGCCTTAAAAATATCACAGTCTTTAATTAAAAAAGGTATGTCTGTTGGGCTTGGTGGCTCAACTAGCGTTAAAGAAATTGGATTATTAGATGATTTAGTTTCAAGAAAAGATATAAAACTATTTAATCAATATGAAAAAAATATATCTATGGAAGAAAATAAACATAGACGAAGATATGGAATGTTAACAGACATGTATGTAACTAGTACAAATGCATTAAGTAAAGATGGCAAACTAATAAATGCAGATGGAAGTGGAAATAGAGTAGCTGCTATGATTTTTGGGCCCTTAAATGTTTTAGTAATAGTTGGCAAAAATAAAATAGTAGAGACGCTAGAAGATGGATTTAATAGAATCCAAGAAGTTGCTGCTATTAAAAATATAGAAAGAATGAATAATATGGCTATTTCTAATGGAAAAGAGCCTAGGCATAATTTAGATAATATTGCTAATAAATTTTCATATATTAAAGCTGATGAAAAAGATAGAATTATTTTAATTCTAGTAAATGAAGAATTAGGATATTAATATGTATGATTATATAATTATAGGTGCTGGAATAATAGGTTTAAATATAGCAAAAAACTTAAAAGAGCGATTTCCAGAATCTTCTGTTTTAGTACTTGAAAAAGAAAAAGAAGTTGCTATGCACTCTTCTGGAAGAAACTCAGGAGTATTACATGCTGGTTTTTATTATACAGCTGATTCATTAAAAGCTAAATTCACAAAAGAAGGGAATTCTGCTTTAAAAGAGTTCTGTGCTTTAAGAAAATTAAAAGTAAATCCTTGTCAAAAAATTGTTGTAGCTTTAAATGAAAAAGAGAGAGAAGGATTACATGAGTTAAAAAGAAGAGGGGATGCTAATGGTGTTGAATTGTACCTAATAGATGAAATAGAGCTCTCAAAACTATATCCTAATATCAAAACCTATAAAGAAGCATTATTGTGTCCTAGTACAGCTACAGTAGATCCTAAAGCAGTTACAAAAGAGTTTGCACTTGTTATAAAAGAATTAGGTGTTGAATTAGTTCTTAATGCTAAATACCTAAGTAGTAAAAACAATATTATAAAAACTTCATTAGGTGATTACGAAGCTAAACAAATAATTAATTGTGCTGGTTTATATGCTGATAAAATAGCAAAAGACTTTGGCTTTTGTGAAGATTATGTAATTATTCCTTTTAAAGGAATTTATTTAAAAGATAAAAACAATGTTTCAAAACTTGAAACAAATATATATCCAGTTCCAAATCTAGAAAATCCTTTTTTAGGTGTTCATTATACGCTAACTGTAAATAATGAAGCAAAAATAGGGCCAACTGCAATTCCTGCTTTTTGGAGAGAAAACTATAAAGGTTTTGATAATTTTAAACTCTCAGAGTTCTTAGAAATTATATATTATGAAATAAAACTTTTTATTACTAATGCTTTTGGTTTTAGATCACTTGCTTTTGCAGAAATTAAAAAATATAAGTTATCTTATTTAAAAAGACTGGCTAAAAAACTAACTAATAATATGAATCACGAAGGTTATGATTTGTGGTCTACTCCTGGAATAAGGGCTCAATTATTAGATAAAAGAACGCTAGAATTAGTACAAGATTTTGTAGTCCAAGGGAATAAAGATTCTATTCATGTTTTAAATGCTGTTAGTCCTGCTTTCACTTCTTCAATTCCATTTGCTAATTGGGTAGTAGAAGAATATGTTATAAAAAATAAGTAAAAACATATATTATTTTAGTTAAACTAAAAAAAACTTATTAAAAGGCTATAAATGTTTGTTAAATTAAATGATAGAGTTTATTTAAACTTTGCAAGAATTACTAGAACTAAAATTGACCATGTAGAAGACGGAATTAGAGTTAGATTTTATGAAGGTCAAGATCAAGTAGCTAAATCTCAGAGATTTGAAGATGTAAAAGATGCAGACAAGTGGCTTAAAAAATTATTTAAACAACTCAAATAAGAGTATAACTCTTGTTTGAACATTATTTTCTCGCTAAAGACTCTATACCTTACTTATTAACTTTTATAAATATGTAGAATCAGAATAATTATCATTATTATTGTAATTCTTCGACTAAATAATAAAAATTAAGTTATTATTAATTTTCTACATATATAATAATCTTACACATAACGTGTATTAAATCAATAAAGGAGATAAAATGCAAGAAATAATTACAACTTTACTTTCAGTTGCTAGTAATATTCCAGATATGTCAATATATTTTGATTTAGAGTGGTAGTATAAATATTACTGTGTAAACCTTTAAGATATAGATTTATTAGATAGAATATCTAGTAAATTAATTTTAAGGATTTACATTATGGCAATATTAAATTTAGAAGAATTAAAGAAGATACTTTTACAGGTTTAGAATCACTTGAAAATAAATTCAAAACTATGTTAAAAGAAGTATTACAATAAACTGTATAAGATGAACTAACTTCAGATTTAACTTATTAAAAGAACTAAGTCTCAGAAAATTAAAACTCAAAAAATGGCTATAATAAAAAGAAATTCAATTTCAAATATGGATTCCTCTGCGATTCATGCTATTCTAGCTTTAAACCACAATTAATTAAAAAAAGAGAAACTATTTTATTATTAGGCAGATTTAATAATATCACTTTATGCCAAAGGTATTATTGTAAGAGATATTCAATTACATCTTGATGATTTATATTCTTATAAATTACATAGTGAAACAATTTGTAATATGACAAACAACGTACTATTATTAGATAAAGATTGGTAAACATAGACTTTGATCAAAGTGAATCGAATTATCTTTATGGAATCTACTGTTCTTAAAATTAGAATAGATAGATTAGTTAAATAAGAAGCTAGGTAGATTATGTTAGTAGTAAGTAAAGAAATAATAAGCATTTGGATTGGAAGTAATGAAACTAGTAAATACTGGCTTCACCATTTAATGAAATTATGAATAGAGGCGTAAAAGATGTTCATATCTTGGCCATAGCTGCTCTAAGTGATTTTAACGAAGCAATGCAAACTATTTAATCCTAACGCAGAGATTCAGCTGTGTATAGTATATCAAATCAGAATCTGATCAAAGTTTGTAACAGAGAATTAATATAAAAGAAATAGCAAAAGACTTGAAGTCAGTTTATTGTGTTATTGCGGTATCTCAAGCATTAGAAAACCTAAATGAAGTTCATTATATCTGGGAAAATAAAGACCCTTATATCAAGCAATCTTGCTTAAATAATTGGAATGAACTAGCTACTTTCTTCAAATACTCAGAAACTATAAAAAGCTAATTTATACAACAAATCCAATAGAATAACTAAATTCTACAATTAAAAGAAAAACAAATCTAAAGGTTTATTTCCTATTGTAGACTCTTCTTTTAAGGTAATGTGTTTATCAATTCAAGATGTTCAAAATAAATGGAAAATCTTCAAAGTAAGAAACTAATCTAAAATTTATCTCGAACTATGTATATTTTCAGCTAAATCATCGAAAATATAAAATGTAGTTAGGGGATAATGTGGAGATTTACACATTTTAGTTTACACTTTTTTTCGTATTCAAAAAGGCTTATGCCTTTTAGAATTCATAAGTATATTTCACTAATATATTTCTTTTTTTGTTAAAAAACCCATTTTCTGAACTTGTAAATGTTGAAGCTGCTGGAATTTTATTATCTTTATTAAATAAATTATTTATTTTAAAATCAAGTGAATGTGATTTATTATATCTATATTTAATATTAGTAGATAAAGTAATAAGTGCTTTACTATTTTTACCATATCTTTTATAATCATCTTCATTTATTGCTGATTTCATTGAACTAATATAATCAAATAATAAAGAGTATCTTGTTTTTTTATATTTATAAGATGTATTTAATTTAAATATCATTTTCAAGGTGGATTCAATTCCATCATATATACCTACCTACCTCTACATCTATCTACCAACATCCCTCCCTCTACATCTACCTAATATAGCCATTCCATCACCAACATTTCAGGGATTTCAGGGATTT
>JABSON010000102.1 GCA_013215915.1 Campylobacteraceae bacterium
TACTTCAATATATAAATGTAACAAAGAGTATTTGGATAATAAGAGTTTTTTTTATGATTTTATGATACTTGTTAAATCATTTATTTCTCTTTTGTATTATAAAAAACTAAATAATTACAGTTCTAAAATAAAATTATTTGATATCGAATTTGATAATTTAACAAGAAATGAGATATTAAAAAACATAAAAATTTCAGTAGATAAACAATTAAAAAGAACTATCTATTTTATCAATGCAGATTGTTTAAACAAAAGTCAAAACGAACCAGTATATAAACATGTATTACAAAAAGGTGATTATATATTAGCTGAAGGCAGTGGAATTAATATTGCATGTAATATCTTAAATAATCCTTTAAAAGAAAATTTGAATGGAACAGATTTATTCCCCTATATCTGCTCTCTTGCTCAAAAACAATCTTATAAAATATATCTTTATGGTGCAAAAGAAGGTATTGCAAAAAGAACAAAAATTGAATTGTTAAAAAAATACAAAAGATTACAAATTGTTGGAGTCCATCATGGTTACGTTAAAACTCAAGATATCCCCAAATTAATACAAGAGATAAACCAATCAAGAGCTGATATTCTATTTGTAGCTTTAGGATCTGCTATACAAGAGCTCTTTATAGAAAAATACAAAAGCCATATTAATGTAAAACTATTTTTGGGAGTGGGAGGTTTGTTCGATTTTTATTCAAAATCTATAAAAAGAGCTCCACTTTTTATACGAGAGATTGGTTTTGAGTGGACTTATCGAATGTTACAAGAACCACAAAGAATGTGGAAAAGATATATCATAGGAAACCCAAGGTTCTTATATAGAGTTTATCAATATAAGAAAAACTCAAATAAAAATATTTTGATTGAAAATTATTTAGAAAATTATGATGAACATACTTTTGATTATAAATACAAAAGTTTCTTATGGAACTTTAAATTGAATTGTTCTTCTATTTTCAAAAGGTTAATGGACATTTTTATTTCAAGTGTGATGATAGTTTTGTTTTTCCCTCTATTTTGTTTGCTGGGTTTAATTATAACAATTGAGTCAAAAGGTTCAGTGATATTTTGCCAAAATAGAGTTGGATTAAAAGGTAAAATATTTAAAATGTATAAATTTAGATCAATGATTATACATGCCTCTAGATTACAAGAAGAATTATTAAATAAAAACGAATCAAAAGATGGTGTACTTTTTAAAATAAAAGATGATCCAAGAATTACAAAAATCGGTAAATTTATAAGAAAAACAAGTATTGATGAACTACCTCAATTATTTAATGTGATAAAAGGTGAAATGAGTTTAGTAGGTCCAAGACCTCCTCTTGAGAGTGAAGTTGAACTATACAGTATTGAAGATAGAAAACGATTAGATATAAAACCAGGAATTACTTGTATTTGGCAAGTCAGTGGACGAAGTAACATACCATTTAAACAACAGGTTCTAATGGATAAAAAATATATAAAAGAACATGGCTTTTTATACGACATTATTATTTTACTTAAAACAATTCCGGCTATCTTATTTTCTAAAGGTTCCTATTAATTTGCAAAGTTATTGCAATTTGTTTGTTTATAATCAATAAAGAAAAAGGAGTTATTATGTTTAGTATAAACTATGAAAATAGAGAACATATTACTATAGTTAGATTCAAAGGCAGTTTAACTTCAGATAATATCAAACTGATAAAAAATGACTTGATTTCTAACAATAATAATAGTAAGAATTATATTTTTGACTTTAAAAAACTTGAAGTAATTGATTCGGCCGGACTTAGTTATATTATTAACTGTTTAAAAATAACAATGAAAAACAACACACAAATAAAAATATTGAACCTCATAAATCAACCTAAAATAGTTTTTGAAATAACAAGAGTTGACTCTTTATTTGAAACTTACAATGATGAAAGGGAAGCCTTAAATAGTTTTAAAAATAAGGAGGAATCTAGTGAGAGCAATAATACAAATAGGAAGTAAAGAATATATAAAAAATGATTTAAACCTTATAGATGACATATTATTTTTAAAAATATGCGGAAAAATGATGATTTCTTATTATTTTGATTTTTTATATCAACTTGGAGTTAAAGAAGTATTTATTGCATCTAATAACCCTTGGATATGGAAAGATAAACTAAGTGATATAGATACACTAAATTTTAAAATAAAATTCATAAAAAGCCCTAGCAGTGAAAAGAGTTATTCTTTAAACCTACAGAACTTCAATAATGAAGATTTAATAATTATTGAGAATTTTGGTTTTATAAAAAATAATTTTAATCTTATAAATAATAAATTTTTTAAATCATCTCAAAACACTCTTTTTAAAGATAATAGTTTTAAAATATTTTATATTCAAAATCATCTTAAAAAGATAGATATAAATTCTTTTAAACAGAAAACATTCTTACATCTAAAGGAAATGAATACAGTAGAAGATTATTTTTTTGTCTCAAATCTTATTTTTAAAAATTTAAATGCTAAATATTTTTTATTAGGTTATAGCAATGAAAATGGAATTGTTATTGGCAAAAATGTTGAAATTGAAAGTGGATGCGAACTTATTGCTCCTGTTATTATAATGGATAATGTCAAAGTTTGTAAAAACTCAAAAATAGGTCCCAATACCGTTTTAAACCCTAATGTTTTTATTGAATCAAATTGTGAAATAACAAATTCTATTGTATATGACAATACGTATATAAATAAAAATTTAAAGTTTGAAGAAAAACTTATTTTATCTAATATGATAGTTGATAAAAATAACAAAAAAGTATATAATATTGACAAGAAATTTGTTTCTGAGAATTTCATGAGCCTTTTAAGCTTGTGAATTTAGTTAGTTTATTAATTTTAGGATTTATTATGGATTATAATATTTTGACAAAAAAAGAACTTATTACAGTAATCAAAGATTTAAAAACACAATCTTATGACAAATCCCGAGATATTTTCATATCTAATATATCACATGATGTAAGAACCCTTTTAAATTCTATTTATGGACATACTCAAATTTTATCAAAAGATAAATTCTTAAATAATGAACATAAAGAACTTATCGATAAAATTTTAGATGCCAGTTCTCATATGATAGATTTAATTAATGAAATTATAAATATTAGCAAAAATGTAGGAATTGGTAAATTAAACCTAAGTGATTTCGAATTAAATACCCTTATGTCTAATATTTATTCTATTTTTGAGTCTATTGCATCTTCTAAAAATATTAAAATAGTGCTTAATAATGAATTTGAGTCTGGATTTATAATAAAAAGTGACAAAAATAAACTCTTTTATATTCTCTTAAATATTGTTGGAAATGCAATAAAATTCACAGCAAAAGGCAGCGTGATTTTAAATTGCAAAAAAAATGATAAAAATAGAGTTTTATTTGAAGTTATTGATACTGGAATAGGTATTGAAAAATCAATGCAAAAAGAAATATTTGATAATTATGTTAGAACACAAGAAAGTAATGATTATGAAGGTAATGGTTTAGGATTAGCTATTGCAAATAAAAACTTACTAGCTCTTGGAAGTGAGTTAAAGATTAATTCAATTAAAAATGTAGGAAGTAAATTTTCTTTTGTGATTAAATGTCAGAAATCTAAAGATAATTTTCTTTCCCTCAACGAAAATTTTTTTGAACTTAAAGAAATAAAAGCACTCAAAAAGAACAATGAACTTTTCATTTTAATAGGTAGAAAAATCGATAAAGAGAAGTCTATACTAGAAAGTTATTTAAGTTCTAAGAAAATAAAATATGAAATATTTGACAAAAAAGATGAACTTTTAAATTATTTGAATAATAATAATATTGACATGATTTTTTTAGATACAAACATGAGTAATAAAAATTCAACAGATATTATAATACAGATACAAAAAATAAATTTAAAAATTCCGATTATCGCATTGACAGCATCAGTTATGAGTGAAGATTTAAAATTAATAAGCCAAAACTTTACAAATTATATTATAAAACCCTATAGTTTCAGTGATATTGATCAGGCTTTAATCTTCTTTAGCGGTAAAGAATTTGAATTTGTAGATAATGAAATAAAAGAAGACAAGAATAATCTTATAAATATTGCAAATACACAATTAAAATATGATATTCTTAAATATGCAAAACTGGGTCAATATAAAAAATTATCCCAACTTATGGAACAAATAGATAATAAAAGATCTAAAGAAATATTAAAAGCACACCTCCATAACTATAATTTTGAAGAAATAATAAATAAAATCAAAGAAGCTGTATTATGAAAACAATATTAGATAAAAAAATACTTATTATTGATGATGTAAGTGAAAACATTAATGTATTACGCCATATACTTGATACCCGTGGTTATGAGTTATACATGGCTAAAGATGGTTTAAAAGGTATTGAAATTGCAAAAAGTGTAAAACCAGACTTAATACTATTAGATATCATGATGCCTGAAATTGACGGTTATGAAACCTGTAAAAGATTAAAAAAAGATAAAAATTTAAAAGATATACCTGTTATATTTTTATCAGCATTGAGTAATATAGAAGATAAAGTTAAAGCTTTTGACGTAGGAGGCATTGATTATATTCCAAAACCTTTTAATGAAGAAGAAGTAATAATCAGAGTTAAAGCCCACCTGCAGACAAGTATGATTATTACTTCTTTAAATAATCTGATTGAAAAATCATTTCACGAAATTTATACGCCTTTGAGTGTCATTCAAACGGGAATAGAAATGCAAATCTTGGAGCATGGCAGCAGTGAATATATTGAAAGTATTGAAGCAGCCATTATAAACTTGAATGTGGTTTCTGATGATATTTATTATGCTATTAAAAAAGAAATTAGTCCTTTTGATCCTAAATGGATAGAACTGGATTTATTTATAGAAACACAAATTAAATATTTTAAACCACTTGCAAAAACAAAAAATATTACATTTACATTTTATAATGAAATAGAAAATCCAATGATTTATATAAATGATACAGAGTTAAAAAGATTGCTTTTAAATGTATTATCAAATGCCATTAAATATTCAAGCCCCAATACAATTATTGAAATTGAAATTGAAAATATAAATAATAAAATAGTTTTTTCTATTCAAAACCAAGGTAGGATAATCAAAGAGAAGGATAAAATCTTTAAAAATATGTTTCAGGAAAACTCAAATAATTTAGGTTTGGGAATTGGATTGGATATCGTTGATCAAATATGTAAAAAAAATAAAATTAAAGTAACTGTTAAGTCAATCAATCATTTTACAAAATTTAGCTTCACGTATAAAGAAGAAAAATGAAAATTTTATTACTTGAAGATGATTTTTTATTGAAAAAACATATTGAAAAATATTTTGTATTAAAAGGTCATGAGATAATTGGTTTTGATGATGGATTAGATATGTTGGACAATGTTAATCTTTATGAATTTGATTTCTTTATTTTTGATATTAACGTTCCTAATATTGATGGTTTTGAAGTATTAGAATTTTTAAGAGAAAAAAAGATAAATTTTCCCGTTATCATGATAAGTGCTATGGTGGATATATCCAATGTTAAAAAAGCATATGCGCTTGGGTGCAGTGATTATTTAAAAAAACCATTTGAACTAGCTGAATTAGAATTAAGAATGGATGCCATAATAAAGAATTTTCATTTTAAAGACTATATTGAATTTGAAAATGGTTATAAATACGATTTAATTGAAAAACAATTATTTAAAGATAAAGAAATAATTATATTATCAAAGAAACAGAATGAAATTTTGTATTTATTGATTAAAAATACAGGCAGAGTTTTATCCTTTGATACTATTGCTGATTTTATTTATGAGGACTCTTTTAAAGACATACACACTATTTCTAGTCACATAAGAGACATTAGGAAACATATTGATTTTGAATTAATTAAAAATGTTCGTGGTGTTGGATATATAATAAAAAAGTAGGTAACAAAATGAATCAATTATTCACAATTTTGCTAGTAGATGATATCGAACAAAACTTAGATGCATTATCTCTTATGATCTTAGATGAATTTGATGTTAAAATAGAAGTCTCAAAAAGTGCGCAAGATGCAATTGATAAACTAATGAAAAAAGATATCAATTTAATTCTAACAGATATACAAATGCCAGATATTGATGGTTTTGAATTTGCTGAATATTTAAAAGGAATTGAGAAAACAAGAGATATTCCAGTAATTTTTATTACCGGTATTTATGATACTGAAGAGTACCAACAAAAAGGCTACGATTTAGGAGCTATAGAATATATTACTAAACCAATTAACAATGCATTATTTACTTCAAAATTAAGGGTATATATCAAACTTTTTGAAGATAAAATTAATCAAGAAAATAAATTAGAAGAAAAGAATAAAATTATTATATACCAGTCTAAAATGGCCGCTATGGGTGAAATGATAAACGTAATTTCACATCAATTAAAACAACCCTTAAACATCCTATCTCTTTATTGTCAGGATATAAAAAGTTCTTTTGAATTGAATGAAATAAATAAAGAATTTATAAAAGATTTTGATAAAAACACAAAAAACCAAATTCGATTTTTAAGTAAAACTATTGATGATTTTAGAGATTTTTTTAACCCAAATAAAATGAAACAAGATTTTAGTATTCAAAATTCTGTTATTAAAATATTAAACTTAATAGAAAAGCAATTGACTCTCAATGAAATAAAAATAGTTATGGACATACAAGAAGAATATATTTATGGCACAGAATCAGAATTTGAACAAGTCGTATTAAATCTAATTTCTAATGCACAAGATGCGCTAATAGAAAATAAGATAGAGTATAAAGAAATCAAAATTAAAAGTTTGAAAAATGAGGACAGCATTGAATTCTCAATTGAAGATAATGCGGGGGGAGTGCCAAATAGTTTAAAGGATAAAATATTCAATCCTTATTTTACAACAAAAGACAAAGGTACGGGAGTTGGGCTTTATATGGCAAAGCTTGTTATTGAATCAAGTTTTCGTTCACATTTAATATTACAAAATACTTTAAATGGGGCAAAATTTATCATAAATTTTTCAAACAAGAATTTATGATAACTTACAAATAAAAAGATTAAATAATGTCAAAGGAACAATTAGTAGAAGAGAAGAAAATATAATATTACTACTAAAATAAATGTTTGTTATTAAAATAGTTAATAAAATTATAGAAGGATACCTTATGAAAAAAATAGTTTTGACTGTCTTATTATTTTGCAGTGTTTTATTTGCTGCAAAAGATATTAATGTTTATACATATCATAATCATGCTCCGTTCATTATAGATAAAAAAACTGGCTTATCTTATGATTTAGTAAAGTTCTTAAATAATAATTCAAATGGTGCTTTTAATTTTAAGTTAAAAATAGTTCCAAGAAGTAGATTAAATTATAATTTAAAACCTTGGATACAAAAAGAGTGTGGAATTATAAAAGACTGTAACTCAAACTGGTTAGTTTTATGGGTGAATCACAAATGGGGCTTTGGTAAAGATGCTCTCACAAACTTTTCGTGGACTAAACTTTTTGAAGATTCTAATGCAATTATTTATTCTAAAATCAGAAAAATTAACTATACCAATCCAATCTCTCTTGTAGGAAAGAAACTAGCAGGCATAGCGGGGCATAGATATGTGGGTATTGATGAATTAGTAAAAGAGGGTAAAATCATAAGAATAGATGGAAATAGTGAAGAATTAAATTTACAAAAAGTATTATCCAATAGAGTGGATGTAACCCTACTTCCAACTTCTTCTTTTAATTATTATTTAAATACGAATAAAGATTTAAAAAGTTTAGAAAAAGCAAAAGTATCTCACCAGATTTATATGAGAAATATTATGACAACAACACAAAATGTTGAATTAATAAGCTTTTTACAAAGTCTAAATTTCGAAGGAATTAATAAAGAACATGCAAAACAATAAACAAATTGGGCATATCTTATTTAATAAGATTTTTTTAGGATATGTTCTTATTGCAATAATTTTTACAAGTTATCATATTTATGCACAGTATTCTTTGGCAAAGAATACTGTTTTAAAAGATATGCAAACGATTGAAAAAGCATTTTATAATGGACTTGCCAATAGCATTTGGCATTTGGATGAAAAACAAATAAGTTCCAATGCACAAGCTATTGAATCAATACAAGGTATTGTTGGAGTATCTATAATTAGTGTAAATAATGAAGTTCTTTCTCAAAAAGGAAATCTATCTTTAGAAGATAAAAAGTATAAAATTTTTCTTTACAAAAGAAATGAAAACATAAAATTTAGCAATGGCTTAATAAAGCATACTTTTGAAATAATACATGAAGAGTTTTCAAAAGGTGAAGTTCTTGGAATAGTAACTATTTATACCTCTGAAACTGCAATATATTCAATTATAAAAGAGAGTTTAATTTTTATTTTGATTTATACCTTTATAATTATAATTGTTCTATGGGTATTATTCATTCATTTTGCAAATAAATTATTAACAAATCCACTTCATCAAATAATACAAGCAACAGAAAAATTGAGTATAATTGAGTATAAGGAGATAAGATTAAATCATAATGATAACAGCAGAAGTGAATTAGATATTTTGGTTGATACCTTCAACAAAATGTCAAAAAGAATTATAGATTCATTTAGTAAATTAAAAGAACAAAAAAATAAATTAATAGATGCAAACAAATATCAAACTGATTTCTTGGCAAATATGAGTCATGAATTAAAAACTCCTCTAAATTCTATCAATATTATATCTGCTGTCATGTCAAAAAACAGTAATGGTGAATTAAATAATAGTCAGGTAAAAAACTTAAATATAATTAATAAAGCAGGACAAGATTTATTACTTTTGATAAATGATATTTTAGATGTTTCAAAAATAGAAGCAGGAGAATTATCAGTAATTTATGAAAAAATTGATCTAACAATACTTACTAATGATATATATAATACAATGAAACCAATAGCAATAAATCAAACAATCATTTTAGAAAAGAACATAGAATTAAAAGAAAAAATTATTATTTCTGATTCTAAAATAATAAAACAAATAGTCCAAAACTTACTCAGTAATGCCATAAAATTCACACATAAAGGTAAGGTTTCTTTTAATATATATCAAAATGATTTAAATATTTTTATTGAGATAATTGATACAGGAATTGGAATACCAGCAAATAAAAGTAAACATATTTTTGATAGATTTAAACAAGTAGATGGAAGTAAAACAAGAAAATATGGAGGTACTGGTTTAGGATTAGCAATTTCAAAAGAATTAGCTTCTCTTTTAGATGGAGATTTAACCATGAGCAGCACAGTGGGAAAAGGGAGTGTCTTTAAACTAACGATACCCATAAAAACAAAAAAAATGGATATTATTCTGGCAAAAAAAGAAGAAAAGAATAAGAATAAAAATGAAAAAATAACTTTTGATGAGATAGGACTATTATCAAATGTAAATGATAAGTTATATACAATGCAAAAGATTAAAGTTTTTCTTTTTAATAATAATCCAGTTGAATTTTTCAGTTTAATTATTACATTAAAAAAAGAGAAATATATTGAATTATTATTGCTAAAAGATAAAGCTTCTGTTAATGAAGAATTGAAAAATGAAGAGAAAAGTATATTGATTTTTGATATAGATTCAAATGTTTTGGATCTAAATAAAATAAAAAACAGAAGTTTAAATACTTTACTTATTGGA
>JABSON010000103.1 GCA_013215915.1 Campylobacteraceae bacterium
GGAATTGGGAAGATCATATTCTGACGTCCAAGCTTAACGAACGCACATAACAAATTGTTCAAGAGTAATTCGGCACGCGTGGCATTTTTATTATGCGTTGGTTTTGGTGATTAAGGTGGTATGCAGAGGCTTTAGTATTGCGTGCCTCACACCTTAACAAGGCGTTATGTACTCTTTCAAAATATAAATCACTATATATTACATTTTAAAACATTGATGAAATGTAGAACTTTTTAAAGTTTAATCAAAATTTATCTAAATTCCGTAAATTTCTTGGAATTTACGGAATTTAGATAAAACAAGAAGTTTAGTTATTATGTTCATTTATTTGACTAATTTAATTAGTGACAATAAGGACAATCATAATCTGAATTTTCAGGTTTTTCTGGGTGTGTTTTATTATCTATTTTACCTTTAGCAAAAGCATGATAATTTTTGCACTCTTTCACAAAAGCACTTTTAGGGCTTGAAGCATAGAAGAATTTAAATCTTTTATATTTATGAATCCAATTTTTAATTTCAGAATTTAAATCTGTATCAGAACGACCATAAAATTGAACTACAAATAGTCCATTTTTACTTTCATATCCTAAAGCAAAGTTACCGGCTGATGTTTTTGTGATTTCATAATCTACACTCTTCTCTGTTAAAACATAAGAACTTTTCATTCCAATAGATCTCTTCATATATATTCCTTACAATGATTTTCTAAATCATATTTATGATAAGCGTAAGATACCATCCTTTCACTGAAAATATGGCAATTTTTCATTAAGTAATATTGAATTACATATGACCTGTTTTAACAAAAATTATTGTTTCTTCTTTTACAAAAGGAAAATACTCACTTACGTGAGGGCTTATTAATCAAGTGTGTTTTCATAAGTTCCATGTTCATCCATAAATATTCAACTCAAGACAAATATTTCTTCTCCACCCCAATGTTTATGAGGCAAAAAATGCTCATCTTTATTCATTAATATATGTACCTTCTAGTCCATATATTTCTACGTTATTTATTAAAGCTGTTTCTTCATAATCATTATTCATATTATTTCACTTTTTTTGATATTGTAATCTTATATTCATTCGAGCAAATAAAAGAGGAGGATATCATTTTATTTAAAGTCAAGTGTTATCTTAAAAAATTATTACTTCTTGATAAAATGTACGGTACAATCAAAAAATAGAAATAAAACAGAAAAGCAGGGGTCCTGTCATGAATTTGCACTTTATAAAATTAGAATTTGTCATCGTTCAAGGAGATGTTTAATGCCAATTACTAATGCAGATAATTTAATTGAACTCTCAAATCTAGTGCAAAATCATCAGCACTTCAAAATATTTAAGCCTTATGGTTTTTTAAGTCAGTTTGTACCAGAAGTACGAAAGAAGAAAAAGGTATTAGGTGAGTTATTTGATTTTCCAGATAATACTATGGCGATTGGGAGATTAGATCACGACTCAGAAGGTTTATTATTACTCACAACTGATGGTATGGAGAGTTACAAAATAAGAGACAAAAGTATAGAAAAAGAATACTACGTGCAAGTTGATGGAGATATTACAGAAGATGCAATATCACAGCTGCAAAATGGTGTTGAGATTACTCTTTCTGGAACTAAATACCTAACTCTTTCTTGTAAAGCATTCAAGCTTGAGCATGATCCAAAACTACCCACTCGTGGTCGTAGTATTCGTCATGCAAAACATGGTCCTACTAGTTGGATATCTATTACTCTTTGTGAAGGAAAACAACGTCAGATAAGAAAAATGACGTCTGCTGTTGGTTTTGCAACGTTAAGACTGGTAAGAGTTCGGATTGGTGGTATTCATATCGATAGCTTGATCGCAGGTGATGTTCTTGCTCTAGCTAATTTTAACGATGCACTTAATCTCTAAAATAACGGGTAAAAGATAGAAAATTATTAAAAGTATTAATAGATTTTAAGGTGGCGACTTACAGCGAACGCAAATCGTCGCTGAAGTCAAACGTTATAAATATAGTTTTTACAATTAATTAAGATAAAGTATAGGATATAGCTTTTAAAGCATGTATTTTATTATTATCATATAAGTATATGTTTATATCATTTTGATTAATTCACATTTTATTTTAGTACATCCAAGTATTACTGAATCAAGTTTATCTTTTTAATATTGTTTATAATGCGTAGATATTCATTTTTCGAATCATCTTTTATTATTACTAAAAATAAAGGTGCTTTGCACCATTTATACGATACTAAATTCTATCAGAAGAATAGTAAAAACAAATAAGACACCTTTAACAAGGACTTCTAACAAATTTCATAAAAACAAAATGCTTATAATTGATAAGAATTGCAACAGTTTTGGAACAATATTATATTAGGTGATGATGCAAAAGCTTTGACTGTAGTATTTTTAGATTATCTGAAGAAATGGCTTTAAGAAAATCTTTTTTTACTAAATAAATATGCAAATTTATATTTGCTTCATTAAATGCTGCTATTATAATTGATAATTTAAAAACAATAAAATAAATGACCTAAAAGAAACAAAAAATATAATTGATTCTTTATAATAAAAAATAAAAATAAAAATAAAAATAAAAATAAGGATAAAAATATCATGACTGCTTATTCTATTTTAGATCTTTCTCCTATTGTTGAAGGCTCAAACGCTTCTACATCTTTAAAAAACTCTCTTCTTTTAGCACAGCATGCAGAAGAAATTGGTTATACACGCTTTTGGCTTGCAGAACATCATAATATGCCAGGAATTGCTAGTTCAGCTACTTCTGTTGTAATTGGATATATTGCAGCAGGAACTAAACATATTAAAGTAGGTGCGGGTGGTATTATGTTGCCTAATCATTCCCCTTTAGTAATAGCAGAACATTTTGGAACATTAGAAACATTGTATCCTAAGAGAATTGATTTGGGTTTAGGTAGGGCTCCTGGTGCTGATACCCTTACAGCAAGAGCATTGGGCCGTGACTTAAGTGCTAATGATAGATTTCCCAATGATATTGCTAAGTTACAACAATATTTTCAAGACTATACCCAAGGACCTATTCGTGCAATTCCAGGAGAAGGAACAAATGTTCCGTTATGGATTCTTGGGTCTAGTCTTTATGGGGCAAAAGTAGCTGCAACATTAGGTTTGCCTTTTGCATTTGCTTCTCATTTTGCTCCTGCTTTACTAGGAGAAGCTGCAAAGGTTTATCGCGAAAACTTTAAAGCTTCATCAACATTAAAAGAACCATATTTTATGTTTGTAATTAATGTTGTTGCTGCTGATACAAATGAAGAAGCAGAGTTTATTCGCTCATCACATCAGCAAGCTTTTGCAAATTTGATATCTGGTAGACCTGGTTTATTACCATATCCTGTTAATGATATTAATACAGTCTTAGACAGCATTACTCTTGAGCATATTAATCGTACATTAATATGCACAGCAAGTGGAAATTATAAAAAAGTTTATGATGAAATTAGTGATTTAATTGATACTTATAAACCCAATGAAATCATAATTAATAGTCCAATACATGACCATGAAACAAGGTTGAAATCTTACAGCATTGTAGCCGATATTATGAATGATATAAATAAGAAATAGACGGTGTAATCATATCTCAATATTTAAGCTAAAAGAATATCAGCTTGAATATTCATTATATCATCTAGATACGAGGCATCTTTCTTTTCAATTCATATTATATATGGATAAGTCAATATAAAGCAAAAAATATAACAAAAACTAGAAGCGAACGCAAAGCGTCACTGAAGTCAAACGTTATATCTCTCAATAATCAAAAAACAAGTAAATAAATTATATAATTCTTTTAATTATTAATTAAAGGTTTTAAATGCTAAAAAATCAAGTCCATAAAGATGATATATCTTATGGAAATTTATCTAAAATAGTTCTTCCAAAATCTTCTAAAACTGAAACCTTTGATTTAGAAAACGATCCTAATGAGCCTGCTTTTAAATATAGAAATGAAAGATGGATATTATTAAATAAAAGTTCTTGGGATATAAATGAACATTTAAAATCAGCACTTAAAAGAGTTCAAATTTGTGAAGATGGAGTTTATAAAAAAAGAGTTTGGTCTTCTTCTGGAGCTGGAAACAACTCATCTAAGTATTTTGAAGAAATTGATACAAAAAGAGCATATGAACCAGCAAGTGTAGCATATGCTAAAAGCGAAGAACAAAGAAAAAACAATCCTCAAGAAAAAACAATATACAGAAGAAATGGTATATTTATACATAAATCTTTAAATAATCTTTCTGTTGAAAAAATGCTTGAAGCTAGTATTGATGAGACTATTAATATAAGAGAAAGTACAAATGTACCTAACTCCACAAATCATGAATTAACTATTAACCTATTAGATAAAGATAAGAACTCGTTATATGAAGAAACAATAAATACTTCAATTAAAAATGAATCAATAAAATATAATTTTAAAATAGAAAATTTAGTAAAAGATAAAAATATAAATCTTGATGAAATTTCTTACATGCAAACAAATATTAATATAGAACATGAAAATGTTCACATAAAAGAAGAAAAAACTATTCCTATTGTAGCTGTAAGAGAAGTAGTACACTTTAGACCACATTCAAAATATAAAGGTGAATATGGATTTGATTGGTTTAGAAATGGTGATACTAATTTAGCAGGTGAAAAAAAATACTCTTATGTTTTAGAAGATAAAACAGACTTAGAAAAAATTACTAAAGACTATACAGAAGAAAAAACAATAAAAAGAGATAATGATAAAAAGTACTTTATTCCTAAACTTACAATTTATCCAAATAAAAAAGTTATTCTAGAAATCTTTAACGATAAAAATAAAGATAATTTAGAGAAAATAGAATATAAATCAAGTACAGATAAACTCAGTATTTCAAAACATGCAAAAGGTAAATATCTAAAAATCATAAGTAAAGATGAATTTTCCTCAAATGCTTTTATTGAAGCAAAACTAAATGGTAAATTAATAGGAAAATTAGAAGTGCTTGCTAACAATGATAGAAAAGAGCTTGATATTATTGTGATTAGAGTAAAAATGCAAATAAATGATAATGTCGAAGCAACAGAAGGAAAAATCCTTTCAAGTGATAATAAAAATCTAAGAAACTCTTTAGGACAAGCATATCTAAAAGCAAATATTGAAGAGTTCGATGGTTTATTTAATTTAGTTGGAGATAAAGGATTAGAACCTTATCTAATTAAAAATCAAAAGAACAAAAATATAATAAATAGATACAAAGACTTAAATGATTATTTGAACCCACTTTTTAATAAAAAATTCCCAGAACATAAACATAAAATAAAAGTATTTTTTATAAATGAGCATGTTCCTCTTGGTCCAAATTCTAACTTATTAGGTAGAGCAGATGATATAAATTCTAGTTCCGTAATAATATATAAAAAAGGTAATCGTATTATTTCTCATGAAGTATTTCATGCTTTGGGTTTATATCACACTTTTTCTTATAATACAAAATTCCGAATGAAAAAAAGTAGTACAAGAAATATTATGGATTATAAAAAAGGAAACTATTTTTCTTTTTCTTGGCAATGGAAAAAACTACAACAATCTAAACTTCTAAGAAAAGAGAAATGATGAGACTTAATATACTAATACTTACAATATTTTTACTTTTTATAAATGGCTGTGCCAATAAATCACAATATCAAATAGAGTATGAGAAAATTAAAGGAAAAGCTATGTTTGAAGACTTTGATATTAAAATGTATGAAAAAAATAAAAGTGATATAAAAAACCAAGAGATAAAAGAAAAAGAGTGTTTAGAAAAAGCAGAAAAAGATTTCGATGATCTTTTTGATTATCTTTTTAATTATGAACTGTATCATGAAAATAAAGAAAATTGTGTAAAAAAGAAAATAGAAAATGAACAAGGATATGTGTCTGTTGGATATGGAAAAAAAGTAAGAAAAACTTCTTCAAAAAGAGGTTATATTGATTATATAGAATATGATAAACCTAGTTTATTGGAAGAAACAAAATCATATTATCCAAATGCACAAATTAAAAGATATATTTTAATGTTTAGAAATAGAGGTTTTTTAATACAAACAATAGAATTCGATGAAAACAAAAAAATCACTAAAAATATAGACCATGACGAAAAATATAAATTCAAACCACATCAACTTTTTAAATTGATTGAAAAAGATTACAAAGATATTGATTTATGGAGTGATAACACTTTTATTCATAGATATACACATAATAAAAAGTTTTATAAAGATTATCAAAATCTTAAAGTTATATTTAATGAGTTTGTTGAAAATATTCCATTAAAAGAAGATGATGAGCCAGAACTATATTGGATTGAAACAGTAATTGAAAAAGACTATGAAGTAAATCCATATGGCAAAGATTTAAAAATTGATTTAATAATAAATGCACAAACTGGGGAGCTTATGATTTATGGTAAGTATGAATTAGAAGATGCTACTGATGATGTTGGAAATGAAAGCATTTTGTAAAACAATATAACAAGTCCTATCAGACGAACGTAAAGAGGCGTCGCTGAAGTTAAACGTTATCCATCGTAAAATTTAACTAATATTTAATAGTACAAAAAAATTGAAAGAAAAAATATGATAAAAATTTCAAACTATGATATAAGACTTTTATGGTTAAATTCAAATGGCTTATTAAATAGAAACAATCAAAAACTTGATGTATTACAAATTATAAAAGATTTAGGTTTTGTACAAATAGACAGTATACAAAATGTATCAAGAGCTCATCATCATATTTTATGGTCAAGAAATAAAAAATATAAAGAAAATATGCTTGATGATTTACTTTTAGAAAAAGGAAAAATCTTTGAACACTTTACACATGATGCATCATTATTACCTATAGAGTTTTATCCATTTTGGAAAGGTCATTTTAAACGAACAAAAGAAAGACTTGATAACTCTAAATATTACAAAGACATTTTAGATGAAAAGGGTATCCAAAATATTATAAATAGAATTAAAAATGAAGGTGCATTGCATTCAAAAGACTTTAATAGTAAAGTAAAAATCGAGAAAAAAATGTGGTCTAGTTCACATTATAAAACAATACTAGATTATATGTGGTATTGTGGAATACTTACAACTGCTTACAGAAAAAGTTTTAGAAAATATTATGAATTAAGCGAAAATATAATCCCACCTCATATTTTAAATAAAAATGTGCTTGAAAATGAACAAATAAGTTGGCTTTGTACACAAGCTTTAAATCGCTTGTCGGTAGCAAGTGCAAAAGAGATAAAAAACTTTTGGGGATCATTGAGCATTAAAGAAGTAAATACTTGGATTAGAAATAATAAAGATAATTTAGTAGAAGTAGAATGGGAAGATAATGAAGGCAAACAAATAAAAAGTTTTGCTACTTTAGATGTAGAAACTAGATTGGATAATTTAAAAAGTTCAAATTCTAAAATACAAATAATAAATCCATTTGATCCAGCAATTAGAGATAGAATAAGATTAAAAAAAATATTTGGTTTTGAATATAAAATAGAAATATTTGTACCAAAAGAAAAAAGAATATGGGGATATTATGTATATCCAATACTACAAGGTAATAAATTTATAGGAAGAATAGAATTAAAAGCAGATAGAAAAGCTAAAGAACTAAATGTTTTAAATTTTTGGAAAGAAAATGATATTATTTGGAACGATAAGCTACAATTAAAACTAGAAGAAGAATTATCTAGTTTTGCTTCATTAGTTGATATTGAAAATGTAAAATGGATAAAAAATCAACTTTTTAGACAGATTAGAGTTTGATTGGATAACAAAATATTGGAAGAAGAACGAGGCTACCACGGCAATAATTCGAGCTTTTAAGTATCACATTAAGACATCAGAAATAGCAAATAATCAAGCCGTTAAATCGCCATCCTCCTTCAATTTAGCTGTTATATCTTAGAATAATAAAAAATAAGTAAAAAAATTATAGTTTTTCTATACTAAAGATCAAATCTATCACGATTAGGCCAAATTATAAAATAAAATAAAATATAACAAAAACTCATATAATAAGAACACAGAACCTATATGCAGTCAAACGTTATTCATCAAAGGATTATATAAATGTCGGATAATATTAGCTACTACACAAAGAAAACTATTGAATCATGGGATGAAGTAGCTCCAATGCATGATTCAAGGAACAAGTCATTATATGTTGATGTTGCAAACAATAATTTCAATAATCTTAATCCTGATTTTGACTCCCTTATTGACAGATTTGATGTATTAAATAAATCAGTAATTCAAGTTTGTTGTAACAACGGTATTGACTTGCTTTCAATTAGAAATAAAGGAGCAGGCCATTGTGTAGGTATTGATGGATCTAAGGAATTTATTGATCAGGCGAATAAACTATCTAAATTTGCTGGACAAGCAGATATTGAATATTGTTGTTCAGATATATATGCTTTGCCTGAAAAATATATTAATTCATTTGATGCTGTAGTGATAACGGTAGGTGTATTTAATTGGATGCCTGATTTAAACCGTTTTATGGAAGTCTGCTCATCCTTATTGGTTAATGGAGGGCATATCATTTGTGAGGAAATTCATCCCATACTCAATATGTACGAAGAGGGAAACCCCTCTTATATAACTAACTCATACTTTAGAATCAAACCATTTAGGGATACAGACGGGCTGGATTATTTTTGTAACGAAAAATATGTAGCGAAGGAGAATTATTGGTTCCCTCATTCTCTCTCCGAAATTTTAATGTCAGCAATTTCCAATAAATTGCAACTGAAGCATTTTAAGGAAATCCCCTACAATGTTGGAAACTATTGTTCAGATTTAGAGTTTAGTGATGGTAACCCACCTCTAGGAATTAATTTACTTTGGCAAAAAAATGAATAACAAATTAATGCATCAGAAAACTAGTCGATTGCACTCGTATTTTTTGAGGAGTAAGTCATTATTTACTATGAGAAGACTATGATTAGAAGTATAAGTATTAGTTGATGTCATAATAATTGGGATAATTTAATATAGAAAAATAGCTATCAATAAATCTACTTTTTGAAATAATGGAGATACGACGATACCAAATTATTAAAAGAATAAATAAAAATATAACAAATTCTTCAGACTGTGAATTTAGTCTAAAATAAACTATTTTCACAGTCAATTTCAAGATTATTTTATAAAAATATCAACTTTTTGTAAGAAATCTGAAAATAAAAAATAGATTTTCTAAAATACGATAGATAAACTCCAAACAGCAAGATATATGCTTCTATATCTTGTCTGATTTTGGTTAAATCTTTGTTTTTAATGGCTAAACACAGTTTTTTGAACAGAGTTATCCCTATTAAATTTAAAAGTCTTCTAAAATTATAGGTAAACATAATTAAAGAATTTTCTCCTAAAACTTTTACTTTTGTACGAACTAAAAAATGATCCCAACCTAAAGTTCTTTTTATTGTTCCAAATGGATGCTCAACTATTGATCCACGTTTCTTAACAATATCTCTTGCTTTTTTAGTTTTCATTTTTCTTGTATAAACATCTATGATTGATTCAAATTCCCATCTATACATTTGTTTATAATTTGTTTTATCAGTAATACAAGATGATTTTAAAGGGCAAGCTTTACAAAGTAGACTTGATAATCTATATACATCTA
>JABSON010000104.1 GCA_013215915.1 Campylobacteraceae bacterium
GAAAGAGGTATCAATGTTATTGGTGTTTCTGTTGATTCACAATTTTCTCACTTCGCGTGGAGAGAAACTGATGTTAAAATGGGTGGAATTGGAAGAGTTGAATTTCCATTAGTTGCTGATATTACTAAATCTATTGCTAGAGATTATGACGTTTTATTAGATGACGCTGTTGCATTAAGAGGTTCTTTCTTAATTGATGCTGATGGTACTGTTAGACATGCAGTTATTAATGATTTACCATTAGGTAGAAACATTGATGAAATGTTAAGAATGGTTGATACTATGTTATTTACTAATGAGCATGGTGAAGTTTGTCCTGCTGGTTGGGTTAAAGGTGACGCAGCTATGGATGCATCTACTGAAGGTGTTGCAAAATACTTAGCAGCTCATGAGGGTGATTTATAATCATTTTCTAAATTTATATAAGAGAAATTTTCTCTTATATATATGTATAATTTATTTAGAATATTTTGTATTTTAAATAAATTGTATTTTTAAATTTAATAACTTAAATTTATTTATTAATCTTTTGTTAACAATTCTTTAAATAATTTGACAAAAAATAAAATAAAGACTACAATAAGAATAATTAAACTAAAAAATCCCAAAAAATCTACATACTTAATGTAAAAACAAAAAGGTCAAAACCCCTATGGAAGAGTCTAAAACTCAAGCTAAACCTGTAACTCAGGCTAAAGCTAAAAATACAAAACAAGCTCCAAGAAAACCAAGAACTCATATACCAGTTGACGGATACAAAATTGAAAAATTACGAGAGCTTCCAATGGAAGACCTTTTAAAAATTGCAGGTGAAGTAAATGTTGAAAATCCACAAGAATTAAAAAGACAAGAATTAATGTTTGCAATTCTTAAGTCTCAAATTGAAGATGGTGGATTTGTACTTTTCACTGGAATTCTTGAGATAAAAGATGGAGGATTTGGATTTTTAAGAGCAATTGATGGTAACTTCTCTGATACTTCAAATGATTCTTATGTATCTGCTACTCAAATTAGAAAGTTCGCATTAAGAACTGGAGATATTGTAACAGGACAAGTAAGAGCTCCAAATAAAGAGAGTGAAAAATATTATGCTTTATTAAAAATTGAAGCAATTAATTATTTACCAATTAAAGAATCAAAAAATAGAGCTTTATTTGATAACTTAACTCCTTTATATGCTACTGATAGATTTACTTTTGAATATGATCCAAAAAGAATGACAGGAAGAATGTTAGATTTATTTGCTCCAATGGGTAAAGGTCAACGATCTCTTATTGTAGCTCCTCCAAAAACTGGTAAAACAGAATTATTAAAAGAACTAGCACACGGTATTTCAAAAAACCATCCTGAAGTACATTTAATGGTTTTATTAATTGATGAAAGACCAGAAGAAGTTACAGATATGCAAAGATCAGTTAAAGGTGAAGTTTATTCATCTACTTTTGATTTACCTGCATTTAACCATGTAAGAGTTGCTGAAATTGTTATAGAAAAAGCAAAAAGACTTGTTGAAATGAAAAAAGATGTTGTTATTTTACTTGATTCAATTACAAGATTAGCTCGTGCATATAACTCGGTTACTCCTTCATCTGGTAAGGTACTTTCAGGTGGTGTTGATGCAAATGCATTACATAAACCAAAAAGATTCTTTGGAGCTGCTAGAAATATTGAAGAGGGTGGATCTTTAACTATTATTTCTACTGCTTTAATTGAAACAGGTTCTAAAATGGATGAAGTTATTTTTGAAGAATTCAAAGGTACTGGAAACTCAGAAGTTGTATTAAGTAGAAAATCTGCTAACAGAAGAATTTACCCAGCCTTAGATATTATTAAATCAGGAACTAGAAAAGAAGAATTACTTCTTACTCCAGATATTTTACAAAAAACTTGGATTTTAAGAAATGCAATTTCATCTATGGATGAAGTAGAAGCATTAAAATTCTTATATACAAAAATGCAAAGAACTGACAATAATGAACAGTTTTTCGCTTCAATGAATGAATAAAAGAGCTTAGCTCTTTTATTTATATCTACTATCTGCACTTAAACTACACTATCACAATTTTAAATCAATAAATTTACATAATATTTTATAAATGACAATAATTGACAAGTATTCTTTTTTAAATTATTTTATACTTATTTCATATAAAAAGAAGGAATAAAATGAAAAAAGAAAATGTAGAAATCATAAATCTAATATTACAAGATATTGAGACTAACATTGAATACATTAATGTTTCTTCACTTATAGAAGATTCAGGTTTTTCTTATTTTCATTTTCATAGAATTTTTAAAGCTTATGTAGGTGAAAATTTAAATAAATATATAAAAAGAATTCTTTTAGAAAAAGCAGCTTTTTCACTGCAGTATAAAAATAAAAGAATCACTGATATTGCATTATCTTCTGGATATTCATCATCTTCTTCATTTAATAAAGCATTTAAGGAATTCTTTTTAACATCTCCTTCTTTATATAAAAAACAAAAAATAAGAAAAATGGAGTACAAAATGATTAGTCCAATTGAAATAGTTAATATAAAAGATATAGAAGTTTACTCATTAAGACATGTTGGTCCTTATAATGAAATAGGAAAAGCTTTTGAAATTTTAATGAAGTTTATTTATACTCAAAAAATTAAATTTAAAAAAGATCTAATGAATAAAGATTCATTTTCCTATAGTATTGCTTATGATGATCCAAATGTAACAGAAGCTTCAAAGTTAAGAGCTGATGCTTGTGTTAGTGCGAGTGATGATGTGATATTAGAAAACGAAATTAAAAGAGCAAAAATATCAGGTGGAAAATATGCTGTATTTATTCATAAAGGCTCATATGAGAATCTAAAGAATACTTACAATGATATCTTCTCATCATATGTAAAAGATCAAAACATATCTTTACGAGATGTTCCTGTATTTGAAAAATATTTAAATAGAGATCCCAGAAGAACAAAAGTAGAAAATCTTAAAACATTAATACATATTCCTATTAATTGAATCTTTTTTCTTTATGTTTTTATGATAAAATATCAAATATTTAAAAAAGGCAAAACTTGAGAATTGGAATATTTGATTCAGGAATAGGTGGTTTAACCGTACTTTCCGATATATGCAAAGTATTAAAAGGTTCAGAAATATTTTATATAGCTGATACTTTATTTGCTCCATATGGAGAAAAATCACAAGATGATATTTTATCACATAGTAAAGATGTAAGTAATTATTTAATAGATGAACATAAAATAGATCTTTTAATAATAGCTTGTAATACTGCTACTTCTGCTGCTGTTAAATACTTAAGAGAAGAGTTTCCTTCTCTTTTAATAATAGGAGCAGAACCTGGAATTAAACCAGCATTTGAAATAACTAAAACTAATAATATTGGAATATTAGCAACACCTGCAACACTAGAAGGTAAAAAATATAAACTCTTATTACAAAATCTTAAAAATGAAAATAGTATTAATGTATTTGAATGTGCTTGTTATGGTTTAGTTGAACAAATTGAAAATAATCAAATAAATTCGCAAACAACTTATAATATGTTAAGTACTTGGTTAGAGCCTATGAAAAAGAATTCTGTAGATGTAATTGTTTTAGGCTGTACTCATTACCCACTAATTAAAAAAATAATAAAAAAGATAATGGGTAATAATATTAAATTAATAGAAACAGGACCAGCTCTTGCACAAAGATTAATAAGTTTAAGCCAAAAAAAAGCTCATATTAATCAAGGGTTACTGAAAGTTTTTATATACTCTACAAATAAAATTAATATAGAATTAGTAAATCATATCTTAGATGATTATGAATACTTAGGAATTATAAATATCAAAAGGAAGAAGATAAATGGAAGAAGCAAATAAAGTATTAGCGTTAAAATATAGACCAAAAAGATTTGAAGATTTAGTAGGACAAGATACAATTTCTCAAACACTTTCTTTGGCTTTAGATACTAATAGATTATCACATGCATATTTATTTTCAGGTCTACGAGGAAGTGGAAAAACTTCAACAGCTAGAATTATGGCAAAAGCACTTTTATGTGAAAATGGTCCAACATCAAAACCTTGTGAAAAATGTTCTCACTGTGAATCTACAAATAATAATTCTCACTTAGATGTTATTGAAATGGATGCAGCTTCGAATAGAGGAATTGATGATATTAAAGATTTAATTGAGCATACAAAATATAAACCTTCATCTGCTAGATTTAAAGTATTTATTATTGATGAAGTACATATGTTAACGACTGCTGCTTTTAATGCTTTATTAAAAACGCTGGAAGAACCTCCTGGATTTGTGAAGTTTATTTTAGCAACTACTGATGCTTTAAAATTACCAGCTACAATTCTTTCAAGAACTCAGCACTTTAGATTTAAAAGAATTTCAAATAAAGATGTTATTCATCACTTATCTCATATTTTAAATGAAGAAGGTATTGATTTTGAAACTGAAAGTTTAGATATCCTTGCACGATCAGGGCAGGGAAGTTTAAGAGATACTTTAACACTTTTAGATCAAGCTATTATTTTTTCAAAAGGAAAAGTTACAAGATCTTGTGTAGTTGATATGCTAGGATTAATTGATCCTGATTTTATGGAAACTATTTTTGATACAGTTTTAAATAAAAAAGATATTAATGATATTATTCATAGATTAGAAGAATATGAAGCTTCTTCTGTATGTGATGAAATGGCAATATACTTAAAAGATAAAATGTTAAATAGAGATCCTAGATTTGATGTATTATTATTTGATAGATTTTTTAGAGTATTAGCAGAAGCAAAACATTTATTAGCCTTAAATTCTGATGCTTCATTTGTACTTTTATTATCATTGTTAAAAATGCAAGAAGCTACAAATATTAGATCAATTAATGAACTTATTAATCAAGTTCAAAACATAGAAGTTACAAAAGCTGTAAGTCCTAGCATTTCTCAAGTAAGTCAAACTTCTATTACTATCGAAAATAAAGTAGCAGAAGTTAAAGAAGTAGTTATGCCAAGAACTGCACCTTTAAATGTAAATCCAGTAGAAAATATAGCACAAATAGCTAAAGATAAAATCATAGAAGATATAATTTCTTCTTCTGTAGAAAAAGTTGATTATTCAAATACTACAGCTAGTAAAAATGCAACACCATTTGATGCACCTTCCGCAGAACAAGAAATTATAAAAGATCAAACACCATTTGATATGCCAACAGTATCTAACGTTCCTAGGGCTTCATTAACGCCATTTGATTCACCTTCTTCTGATGTAATACCACAAAACCAAACACCATTTGATATGCCATCAGTATCTAAAGTTCCTACTGCTTCATTAACGCCATTTGATGCTCCTTCTTCTCCTTCCGTTATATCTCAAAATCAAACACCATTTGATGCACCTATTGAAGTTGTAGAAAAACTTGAGCCTGTTAAATCTAGTGAAATTGTTGAACAAAGTAAATCATTAGAAGACTTTTTAAGTAAACAAGAAATTCAAGAAGTAAAAGAAAAAGTTGAGAATATACCTGAATCTGTTAAAGAATTAAATTTAGCAGAGAGTGCATTTACTCCTGATCAAGAAGTTAAAAGTGAATTTAAAGACAAATTTGAACTTGTACTTAATAAAGTACATGATAGAGATGTTGAATTAGGTCATGCTTTTGAAGATAACTTTATTTTTAAAAATTTTGATAATAATACATTATTTATTTCATCTTTTGCACAAGGTGATGAGAGAAAATTATTGTTTAAACATTTTGCACTATTAAAATCATTTATGTACGATGTTTATGGTCAAGAAATTGAAATTGAATTTGTTAAAGAAGAAGTGATAAAAGAGCAAAAAAAAAATGATGTAATGAAACCACAAATTGCTTCGATGATTGAAGATGTGGTTTTAGAACAAGATAAAACAGATTATGGTTCTGGTTGTGTGGCTGATATGCATAAAACTGCTAATCCTAAAGATTCACAGCAAGAACTACAAATCAATGATATTTTAAATTCTACTATGATGGATAAAGCAAAAGAATTATTTGACGTTAAAAAGATTACAGTTAAAACTAAAACTTAAAACTAAGTTTTAATTAAATATAATACTATATAAAAATGTTAAGGATTAAAATGTTTAAAATTTCTAGATTATTATTAATAGCTTCTCTTTTATCTTCAGGCTTATTAGCTTCTAATATTGACAATGATGTATTAGAATTTGAAAAAAAGAGATTTTCTTCAAATAAAAGAATAAAAATTATTTCTTTAGATATTGCTTTAAAAGAAAAAATGCCAATTAAAGGTTGGTATGGTTTTGTAGTAAATTTAAAAGCAGATGTTCAAGGTAAAGAAATTAATGCAAAAGATATGATTTTTTCAAATGGAGAAGTTATAGCACCTGAATTAATTGATATTAAAACAGGTCTTTCTTTAAAAGAATTATTAAGCCCTAAACTAACATCAAAGTATTACAATAAAAAGAATCTAATAGCTGGAACTCATAATGCAAAAGATAAAATTGTAATTTTTTCAGATCCTTTATGTCCATTCTGTATATCTTATATTCCAGATGTAATAAGGCATGTAAAAAAGAATAAAGATATAGCTTTATATTATTATCATTTCCCTCTTTTACAAATTCATCCAGCAGCTAGTATTATTTCAAAAGCTATGATAGTAGCACATGAAAAGAATATTAAAGATGTAGAATTAAAGATTTATAAAGCTGATTTTGAAAAAGATTTTGATGTAAAAGAAACAAATCAAGAAAAGATTCTAAAAGCTATTAATAAAGTTTTAAAATCAAATATTACAATAAATGAAATAAATAAAACAAGTATAGATATTGAAGTTAAAAACGATATTAAACTAGGCTCAGAAGTAATGGTTGAAGGAACACCTACAATATTTATTAATGGTGTAAAAGACAATTCAAAATTAAAATATGAAACATTAGGAAAATAAGAAATGAATAAATTAGTAATAGCATCAAGAAAAAGCCAATTAGCAATGTGGCAAAGTGAATATATCAAAGCAGAACTTCAAAAACATTACCCAGAAATGGAAATTGAAATTAAAGAATTTATGACTAAGGGTGATAAGATTTTAGATGTTCCTTTAGCAAAAATTGGTGGAAAAGGTTTATTTACTAAAGAACTTGAAGTTGCAATGTTAGAAGGTAATGCACATTTAGCAGTTCATTCATTAAAAGATGTTCCAACAAAATTTGAAGATGGTTTAGTATTAGCAGCTGTTTCAAAAAGATATGATCCAAGAGATGCATTATTAAGTAATAAATATTCGTCAATTGAAGACTTACCAAAAGGTGCAGTGGTAGGAACTACTTCTTTAAGAAGAAGAATGGCTATTAAATTAATAAGACCTGATATTGTTTTAAAAGATTTAAGAGGAAATATTAATACTAGAATCAAAAAATTAAATAATGGTGAATATGATGCAATTATTTTAGCTTCTACTGGTGTTCAAAAACTAGGAATTGAATCTGAAGTTAAATATTTTTCACCAATTGAAACTGATGTTATGATTCCTTCAATGGGGCAAGCTACATTAGGAATTGAAACTACTGATAATGAAGAAATTATAAAACTTGTATCTGTTTTAAATGACAAAGATGCACATATTGAGTCAACAATTGAAAGATCATTTGTAGATGCACTTCAAGGTGGATGTCAAGTTCCTATTGGTGTAAAAGCTACAATTATTGATGAACATTCAATTAGAGTTCAAGCTATTGTTGGAATGCCTGATGGTAGTGAATATATAGAAGAAGATATTACAGCTGATATTGAAGATTTTGAGAATATTGGTCAAAATCTTGCACAAACATTTATTGATCAAGGTGCAAAAGAATTATTAGCAAAAGCAGAATTATTAGCTTTTAAATAAATATTTTAAAATAAAAGGAAAACTATGAAAATTAATGTAAATGATTGTTTATTTTGTTTAGTCGATGTTCAAGAAAAATTATTTCCTCATGTGAAGAATAAAGATATTATTGAACATAATCTTGGAATATTAATAAAAGGTTTAAAACTTCATAATGTTCCTTTTATTATAAATGAACAATATAAAAAAGGTTTAGGTGAAACTATACCTTCTTTAAAAAAATTAATTCAAAATGATGAACATTTTGAGAAAACATCTTTTTCTATTTGTGGGAATGAAGATACTTTAACTAAAATTAAAGAACATAATAAAAAATTTGTAATTGTGGCAGGAATTGAAACTCACGTATGTGTATTACAAACTTGTTTAGATTTATTAGATGAAGGTTTTACTCCTATTATAGTTTGTGATTGTGTGAGCTCAAGAAGCGAATTCAATAATATTATGGCAATTGAACGTTTAGTTCAAGCTGGTGTAATTCCAACAACTTATGAATCTTTGCTTTTTGAATTAACTGTTCACTCAAAACATGAAGTTTTTAAACAAATATCTTCTTTAGTTAAATAAACTAAAGAAGATAGAACTAAGATAAAATATGAATAGAATAGTATTTCAATTCTTCATATTCTTTATTTTATTTACTTATTCTTATTCTTATTCTTCAATGCTTTCATATCATACAAAAGATGATTATTTTAAAAATAATAAAATACAAGCAGAACTTTTAAAAAGTTTTGAAAATATAATTCACTCAAAAGCAATTAAACTAGATAAAATAAATAAAAAAAAGATTAAGATTGTAATGATTTACCCTTCTCATCAAATTTCAGATTACTGGGAAAGAAGTAAAAAATCATTTATAAAAAGAATGAATGAATTAAATATTTCTTATGAATTAATATTTTATTCTTCAGAAGCTGCAAACGATTTAAAATTACAATCCATGCAGTTAAAAAAAGTATTAAAAATTAAGGCAGATTATTTAATATTTACTTTAAATGTCTTAAAACAAAAAAAATTTATTGAAAGAGTTTTTTCTCAAAGTAAAACAAAAATTATCTTACAAAACATTACTACTCCTTTAAAAAAATGGAATAAAGATAGAATCTTTTTATATTTAGGTTTTGATCATATTCAAGGAAGCGAAATAATAGCTAAAGAGTTTATAAAAAAAATTGGAAATATAGGTTCTTATTCTGTTTTTTATGGGAATAAGGGTTATGTTTCTTTAATGAGAGGTAAAAAGTTTATTGAATATATTTCAAGAAATTCAGATCTTAAATTAGAGAGTGAATATTATACTTATAATAATAAGGATAAAGCTAAAAAAGCAACTTTAGATTTATTAAATAGAAATGAAAATATTAAATTTATTTATTCTTGTACAACTGATATTGCTATGGGTGTAATAGAAGCTTTAAAAGAAAAAAACTTACTTAATAAAATAACTCATAATGCTTGGGGAGGTGGAAGCGTAGAATTAGAAGCTATTTCAAAAAAAGAATTAGATTTTACTATTATGAGAATGAACGATGATAATGGTGTAGCTATGGCAGAAGCGATTAAGTTAGATTTATTAAATCATACAAATAAAGTGCCCCAAATTTTTTCAGGATCATTCAAGTTAATAGATAAAAATATAAAAGAAGAACTTTTAGAAGAATATAAAAAAGAAGCTTTTCGGTATTCGAATGAATAAAAAAGTTGTTTCATTACACTTAATAAATAAATCACTGGTAATATCTTTATTTATTATTGTAACTAGTATTATTTTAATTTGGT
>JABSON010000105.1 GCA_013215915.1 Campylobacteraceae bacterium
GGAAACTTTAACTATGTAAGTAAGACTTATTAAAATAATATTCTACAAAAACTAGAAATTCATTAATTAAAAGTAATTAAAAATAAATATAAAGTGAAAAGTATAGTTTTTTAGCTAAGTTTGCTATAATTGCATTAATATATATAAAGGATTTATCATTATTTTAAACAATGAATCAATAAAAGAACAATTTAAAGAATTTTGCTCAAAAAACAATCCAAAAGACATGGAAACAGCTGTTAAATATTTTGCAGTTTTTGGTGGATTAGAAGTAAAACTTGACATGAGTAAAGACCTAAAAGAATTAATACAAACAAATATCTTAGATGACTATAGATATTTAAGAAATGAAATTTCTCAAATAACAGGTGGTAATAATATTTACCATACTATCTTAACAGGTATTGCATTAGGTGATAGACGAACAAATTCAGCTTTTAGAAGAGCAAAAGTTTCATTTGATAATGGAATAGATGATATAGATCATATGTGTGAATTAGGTGTAATAACACTAGAAAAATCTCATATGCATTTAACAAGACAAGCAAGAAGTCAAACTGTAAGTGAAAGACTTCTTTTTAATTCTCCATATTTAAGATTCTGGTTTGCTTTTATTTCTCCTATTTTTAAAGGAATAAAAGAAGGTAACTATGAAGAGTTCTTTAAAAAATATGAAGCAAGAGAAGAAGAATTTGCTGATTTAGTTTTTGAAGAATTATCTCATGAATTTTTAAAAGATGCATTTAAAGATGATGAATTTAAACAATTAGGTAGATACTGGGATGATAATAATGAAGTTGTTATTGTTGGTAAAACATTCTCTGGTAAGATAGTTGTAGGAGATTGTAAATTCTCAAATAATAAAGCTAAAAAATCTATGCTTACTTCTTTGAAGAAAACTTGTGATGCAATTTCATTTGTTCCAGATATTTATGTATTATTCTCAAATGCTGGATATACGTCTGAATTAAAATCTCAAAAAAGCGATACTCTAAAACTATTCTCAAGTAGAAACTTTAAAACATTATTAGACTAATGAATTTAGAAGATTTCTCATATATAAATATCAAAGATAAAAGTCTTGTAGACTCTTTTATCTTTGATAAAAACATAAAAAAATACATTCTTGGTATTAATAAATTCACAAAAGCAGTTCAAAAACATATTGAAGTTGATGGAATTATTGATGATTTCTCAAGAGTTCAAAAATCAAGAAAAAAATCAATATTTCAAATAGAAGATATTCCTAAAGATGCCCTTATCTTATGTACCGTAAGTGGAAGTCCTTTAGAAGTAATAAATAAACTTGATGAATTAGGATACAAACACTTTAATTATTTAGCTTTTATTAAATACTCAAACTTTGAATTAAGAGATCCTGATTTTATTATGGATTTTAAAGAAGATTATAAAACTAATAAAAAAGACTACGAATATACTTATAATCTTTTAGAAGATGATAAATCACGTGAAGTTTTTAATAAAGTTATAAACTTTAAAATCACTTTTGATTTTGAATATATGAGAGGCTTTACTAATAACCACGAAGAACAATATTTTGATAGTGAGTTAATTCCTTCTATTTCTAATATTAACTTTATTGATGGTGGTGCTTATGTTGGAGATACTCTTCCTTCTATTATAAAAAACTTTCCTGATTATAATAAAATATATTGTTTTGAACCAAATAACTTACATATCAATATTGCAAAAAGAGATTTTGCTGAGGTGAAAAATATTGAGTTTATTAACTGTGGTCTAGGTGCGAAAAAGATTTCATATACACAAGATCAAAATGATCAAAACAATTGTGCTCATGATTATCAAGCTTTAAATATTAACTCTATTGATAATTTAATTTCATCATCAATTGATTTTATTAAATTAGATATTGAAGGTGCAGAACTTGATGCACTAATAGGCGCAAAACAAACTATTTTAAAATATCATCCAATATTGGCTATTTGCATTTATCATAAAGCTAGTGATTGGTACAAAATTCCTAAATGTATATTAGATATAAGAAGCGATTATAAAATTCACCTAAGACATTATATGGAAGGTATTTACGAAACGGTAATGTACTTTATCCCAAATAAATAAAAATTATAAATTAGTTATTTTTTAATATGTATTTAATATAACAAAAATTAGTTAAAAATATATTAAATTAATAACTAGACTCTAGTCTCCTGTATATAGTACTTCTTAAACTAAAACCTTTGAATTTTCACCTTTTTACTAAGTCTTATACTGTTATAATATGTAAGAAAAATTATATATATTAGCTAAGGAATCGTGAATGACTATAAAAAGTAAATTATCTTTTGGTTTTGGTACTATTGTTTTAATATTAGTGTTTTTTGCACTATATGTTTTTAATACTGTGAATAAGTTTCATGATATATCTTTAATGAAAATTGATAGATATGATAAACTTGTTGAACTACAAATTGTAAAAAATTTAAATACTACTATATCTTTATTAGCAATGGATTTAGTTGTTGTAAAAGATTCCCACAAAGTTTCTTCTGAATATTATTCTGAGTCAAAAGCCTTATTTGAAAAAATGCATAAAACTAAAGATAAATTATTACATGAAGCTAATAGAAAAAGTGAAATAAGAATAATTAAAGAAATTTTTCATGATTTTGATAGTATGGAATCATTAATTGTTAAAGATCTTCCTTCTTATGTTCTTAAGGGTGAATCTGTAGCTACATTTGAAAAAGTTGATATTTTTATTGATGAAACGGTAAATAAAATTAATAGTGAAATTAATGAATTAATCGTGATTACAAATAAAGATTTAAAATTAGCAAATATACAAGAAGATAACTATACATCTTCTATTAAAATGATTATTATTTTAGCTGTTCTTATTTCAATTATTGTTTCTGTACTTTTATCTATGTATATTATTAAAAGTATTACAAAAAGTTTAAATAATTTTCAAAGTGGATTATTAAACTTTTTTAAATATGTAAATCAAGAAGTATCTGATGTGAAGTTATTAGATATAAGCTCAAAAGATGAAATAGCTGATATGTCAAAAATTGTTAATGAGAATATTCTTATGACTAAAAAAGGTGTTGAAGAAAGTATAATGTTTGGAAAAGAAACAATTTCTACTTTAAGTGATTTTGGTGAAGGTGATTTTTCAGCTAGGATTACTATAAATGTAAATAACCAAGGATTATCAGAACTGAAAGCAGTATTTAATACTATGGCAACTAACTTAGAAAAAAATGTTGATTCTGTATTATCTGTATTAGATGAATATTCAAATTATAAATATACATCTAAAGTTAAAAATGAAAAAACTAGAGATCATTTATTAAAACTATCAAAAGGTGTTAATAATTTAGGAACTTCTATTACTTCAATGTTAGTTGAGAATAAAAGAACTGGTATAAGTTTAGATGAGTCTTCGAATACTTTATTAACAAATGTTAATGTATTAAAAGATTCTTCTACCTCTGCTGCATCTTCATTAGAAGAAACAGCTGCATCTTTAGAAGAAATTACTTCAACTATTATTTCAAACACAGAATCTGTAGTTGAAATGTCACATTTTGCAAATAAAGTTATGGCTTCAGTAGAAGAGGGTAATGAATTAGCAAATCAAACAACTGCGTCAATGGATAATATTAATGAGCAAGTAACAGCTATTAATGATGCTATATCAATTATTGACCAAATTGCCTTCCAAACAAATATTTTATCTCTTAATGCAGCAGTAGAAGCAGCAACAGCAGGAGAAGCAGGTAAAGGTTTTGCAGTAGTTGCACAAGAAGTGCGAAATCTAGCAAGCAGATCAGCAGAAGCTGCCAAAGAGATTAAAACTTTAGTTGAAAGTGCTAATTCTAAAACAACTGATGGTAAAAGAATTTCAGCTGAAATGATTCATGGATATAAAGCATTAAGAGAGAATATGAATAAAACAATTTCATTAATTAAACATGTAGAAGATGCTTCAAAAGAACAAAGAAGTGGAATTGAACAAATTAATGATGCAGTAACACAACAAGATAGACAAACTCAAAAAATTGCACAAGCAGCAAGTGAAGCTAATGATATTGCTGTAGCTGTATCTGATATGTCAAAACAAATTGTTGATGATGTTAATTTAAAAGACTTTGATGGTAAAGAGATGGCTTCAAATCAAGTGAAAAGACCCAAATCTTTAGTACAAAGTAAAAATGTACAAACTAGAAAAACTTCTACTAATACAAAGTTTAAAGGTCAAGAGAAAAGAGTAATAGAAAAATCTTCAAGATCAAATGTTATATCTAATGAGAGATCATATCAAGATAAAACAAATGATGAATGGGAAAGTTTCTAATAAGAAAAGGGATTCTTTCCTTTTCTTTATTCTCTTCCTTCTAAACTCTCAAACTTTATACTTAAATCCAATTAATCTTCTTGTAAATAAATATAAAAAATACTTAAGTACACTTTAATATTTTAAATTATACTATAAGGGGGTATACTATTTAGGAGAAAATATGAATGAAAAAAAGATTTTATGGATTATTGTATTTAATCTTGTAATTATAATATCAGAAGTTGTATTTGGATTAATATCTAACTCATTTGCTTTAATAGCAGATGCTCTACATAATACAGGTGATGTAATAGCTATTGTTATTACATATGTAGCATTAAGACTAGGAAGTAGAACTTCAACTTTTAAATATACTTTTGGATTTTTAAGAGCTGAAATGATGGCTGCATTTGTGAATACTTTGTTTTTATATGTAACTATGCTTGTAATGATATATGTATCAATACAGAGATTCTTTAATCCCGAAATTATAGAGCCACTATATATGATAACTGTTGGAAGCGTTGCTGTTATTGCTAATGGTATATCTGCTTATTTATTAAATAATATGGGAGTATCTTCTTGTTCTTCTCATTCACATGAACATAATCACTCACATAGTCATTCACATGATAATGAAGATGCAAATATTAAATCTGCTTATTTACATATGTTAAGTGATGCACTTATATCTTTTGGGGTAATAGTAGCAGGTATCTTTATTTACTTCTTTAAAATTTATTATATTGATTCTATATTAACAATTGTATTTTCTGTATATATCTTATTTCATTCATATGGACTACTTAAAAAAAGTTTTTTATCTTTAATGGATATAAATATAACTAGTATAAAAGAAAAAGAGTTAGATGATATTATTTTACAAGATTCAAGGGTAATAGAATACAATGATTTGCATATATCAAAACCTAGTTCAAAATATAACTTTATTTCATTTCATTTAGTCGTAAATGATGACTTAGAGCATATAAATGAAATAGAAGAGTTAAAGAATAAAATAATACATGAATTAGAACATTATTCTTTTAATCATATACTAATAGTAGTAGATAATAAAGACAAAATAAAAAATAATAAACTTTGTACTTTATAGTTATTTATACTACGAGCTTTATGATAAGATAATAAAAACATTTAAAAAGGTAAATATGAAAGCTTATAATTTATTAAAAAAACATTATGAAAAAATACATAATTTAAACCATATGTCATCAATTGTATATTGTGATCAGCAAAGTTTTATGCCAAAGGGTTCAAGTACTGCAAGAGCTAATGCAATGGCTGAGTTTGGAGTATTATTACATGAAATATCAACTGATGCAAAAATAGCTGATTTAATAAACAATGCTGAAAATGAGAATCTTGATTTTATTCAGAAAGCTTCTTTACGAGAAATAAAAAGAGTATATAATCAAGAAACAATTTTACCAGTAGAACTTGTAAAAGCTCAAAGTTTAGCTAATTCAAAATGTTCTCATGCCTGGGGTGATCAAAGAGCTTCAAATGATTGGAAAGCATTTTTACCTAATCTTGAAGAAGTACTTAACTTATCAAGAGAAGAAGCCCAAATTAGATCTGCTTCAAGTAATTTATCAGCTTATGATTCATTATTAGATATGTATGAACCAGGTGTTAATACAAAAGACTTAGACATTATATTTAATGATTTGAAATCTTGGTTACCAGATTTAACTCAAAATGTAATTGAGAAACAAAAGTCTTATACTTATATAGAAGATAATAATACTTATGACATAAATAAACAAAAAGAACTAGGTCTTAACGTAATGAAACATTTAGGTTTTGATTTTAACAAAGGAAGAGTAGATACTTCTAATCATCCATTTTGTGGCGGAGTTCCTGAAGATGTGAGAATTACAACTAGATATGATGAAAATGATTTTATCTCTTCTTTAATGGGAATAGTACATGAAACAGGTCATGCTTCATATGAGCAGAACTTACCAGATGAATATGTATCTTTACCTTTAGGACATGCTAGATCTATGGGAATTCATGAAAGCCAAAGTTTATTCTTTGAAATGCAATTAGGAAGAAGCTCTGAGTTCTTAGAATCAATAAGACCTCTTATTCTAAAAACATTTGGAAATAAAGATATATTCGAACTTGATAATTTAAATAAAATATATACAAGAGTACAAAAAAGTAAGATTAGAGTAGATGCAGATGAAGTAACTTATGCTTCACATATAATGCTTCGTTATGAAATTGAAAAAGATTTAATTAATAAAAAAATAGAAGCTGCTGATATTCCTGAGTTATGGGATATTAAAATGAAAACTTATTTAGATATCGATAACAAAGGTGATTATAAAAATGGATGTATGCAAGATGTTCATTGGACTGAAGGTTTATTTGGTTATTTCCCTTCTTATACTTTAGGATCACTAACAGCTGCTCAATTATTTGCAAGTTTAAAAATAGAAAAACCTAATATTAATGAATCAATAAAAAATGGTAATTTAGCTGAGGTTAGAGAGTTCTTGAAAAAGAATATTTGGGACAAAGCGAGTATATATGATACAAATGATTTAATGATACAAGCAAGTGGTGAGATATTAAATACAAAATATTTTAAAGAACATTTAGAATCTAGGTATTTATAAAAAATATTTCACTATAATTAGAAAAAAATATTAAAGGGCAAAAATGAGCCAAGTTGTAGTAGTTGCAAAAGTAAAAATAAAAGAAGAATTCTATTTAGAAGTATATAAAGAGTTATTATTAGTATATAAATATACTATTGCAAATGATGAGGGTTGTTTACAATATGATTTACATAATGATATAGATGATAAACATACTTTTGTATTTGTAGAAACTTGGGAAAATCAAGAAGCTCTTGATTCTCATGCTAATACAGATCATTTTATTGATTTTGTGAAAAGTATAAGTGATAAAATCGAAGATCTTAAAATAAACAGATTAATGAAAATAGAGATTTAATAAATAATTACAAGGAGATATAATTAAATCTCTTGTAATTAATTAGAAAACTCTTCTACTCTGGATGCAAAATAAGCAGGGCATTCTATCATTGGATAATGTCCAGCTTCGCTACACTCAATAATTTCCAAATCTTTATATATAGAGCTGAAAATTCTATTTACAGTTTTTAATGCAAATATTTGAAAATCATATTTACCAACAATTATTTTAATAGGAATATTAATCTCTTTTGCAAGTTCTAAAAAATCAGTAGATAAATACATATTCATATATCCAACTCTAGCTTCTAAAATTGAAGAAGAATAAGCTATATCAATTCTATAATCTCTCCATGCTTGGTTATATCTCTTACTTGCGCTTATAACTATATCTTCAATATTACCATCATTATTTTTCATATCATTTAATAGTTTAGTTGAAGATGCCGATGGAATTTTAATACCAGCTGGAGAAATAGGAGTAATTAAAATTAATTTTGAAATATGCTCTGAATCAATTAATGCAAGTTTTTGAGCAATCATAGTTGACATTGAATGAGCAAGTATTATTACTTTTTCTAAATTTAAGTGTGAGATTAAATTTTTAAGATCATTTGATGCTTCTTCACAAGTATAAGAACCTGTAATTTCTTTTGATAAACCATATCCTCTTAAATCAACAAATATATAAGTAAAGTTTTTTAAATCTAAGAAAGGGTAAATACTTTCATAGTTTCTATTATCACCTAAAAGTTCATGTAAAAAGATAATATGTTTAGGACCATTTCCCAGAGTTTTGTAATTTAGTATAGTCATTTTCTCTACTTTTTTATTTTTAATTATTTTAATTAAATTAAATAAATATTAGCTTATTTATCTTTAAATTTGTAGATGACTTTGTATAAAAGTTCTTTTTTACTAAGTTCTCCAAAGTTTCTGCTATCAATGCTAAAGGCATTTTCTCCTTGAAGAAAATAACCTTTATCATTTATTTCTTTAACTCTTTTTATCATCATTCCATAATTGGCGTGTGAGAATAAAATAAAATCATTGATTTTAATTTTATCAAAAAAGAAGATTTTTCTACATAATACTATTTGTCCCTCTTTTAAAAGTGGATATAGTGAAAAACCATCTATTCTGAATAATTTAAGCATTACGCAGGAACAATAATTTCTTCATTTGGTAAATAATTAGCTTTAATTTTTTTAGTTTCTACGCCTTTAATAGCCCAGAAGATTTCTGCAAATCTATTAACAGAAGCTAATAATTCTAAAGCTTTTGCTTTTGAAACATGCTGTCTATTAGCAGAAGCTAACATCATAATATTATGAACTAAAGTATGAATTTCAGGGTAAGCTTCAATTTGAGGACCTTTAATAAAATCTCCCCAAATAATTCTAACTTCATGTTTAACTTTTTCTGCTTCTGTTTCTTTAACAGTAACATGTCTTGAAATAGTATTAATATATTCTAAAGAATCATTTTTTTCTAATGCTTCCATTAAATCAATCATTCTAATTACACTTAGTGCTGCAATTTGAGCCGTAATTGGGTCGTAAATTCCACAAGGTACATCACAATGAGCTTTCACATTTTCTATTTTAAACATTCTTTATCCTTTTAATTTTTCTATCATTCTTTTTATTCTTAATTCGTAGGCTAAACTTAAGGCAGAATTACCAAATGAGTCTACATGAATAATACTAGCATTATTTTCTAATAAATAATCAATTAAATTGATCTTATTGTGAATAACTGCAAATATTAAAGCAGTAGAATTGTTTTTATCTTTCAAATTAATGTCTATACCGTACTTAATTAAAACCTTTAATAAGCTTAGATTATTTTTATAAATAACATATTGAAGTACATGTAACTTAGTATCTTTTTGAACAATTAAATCTATATTTAATTCTAATAATATTTTTATTGCTTTTATATCATCTTTATATATTGCCCAAAAAAGTATATTTCTACCTTTTTTGTCTCTTATATTAATATCAGCACCATTAAATAATAATTGTGTAAATGTTTCATTATCATCAATATTAGATATTAA
>JABSON010000106.1 GCA_013215915.1 Campylobacteraceae bacterium
CGAAAAAGTAGTTATCTTCTTCTTCATTTGAGTTAATTAAAGATGTTAAAATCTTTTTTTGCTTAGATCTATTTACTTTTAAATTAAGATCTATATTTAATTGTTTTAATCTTGAGCTTAAAGTATAGGTTCTTTTTATTACTTTTTCCATTGCTTGGTTAGTATAAACTTGTTCTTGATGAGTAATAAAAGATAAAGTTGATTTTATTTGTTCTCGTATTAGTTTTTTTTGTTTACGTTTAAATTGTTTTTCAATTACAATACTTTCTTTTTCAAAATATTCATTTTGAGTTTCTACAAACAAATATACAGTAAAACTTGTTAAAAATACAATTGCAATTATTGGTGTAAATATAATAAGTTTAGGTAAGTTTTTTTCACTGAACATTGTTTATTCTATCTATATTATTATAAAAGTATCTTATTATTACAAGAAAAAATAATAGAAAACTTATTTTTTCTACATTAAATTACTAAAAACTTACTTTTTACTCACTTCTTCTTGTTATTATAAACCAATTTATTAAACGGAGTTTATATGAAGAAAATTATTATATTATTTTGTCTATTTTTTTTTACTTATTCTTTTGCTTTAAGTCCCCAAATTGGTGGAACATTAGTATTTGGTAAAAGTGGTGATGCTAGTACTTTGGATCCTTCCCATGTAAGTGATGGAGAGAGTTTTCATGTAGCAACAAGTGTATACGATACTTTGGTTCAGTTTAAATATGGAACAACAAAAATTGAAGCAGCACTAGCTAAGTCTTGGACTATTTCATCTGATGGATTAGAATATATATTTTACTTAAGAAAAGGTGTATATTTTTCAAAAACTAAATATTTTAGAAGTAAATCAGAATTCACTTCAGCTGATGTTCTCTTTTCATTTAAAAGACAATTTGATAAATCTCATGCTTATAATAAAATAGGAGGAGCTTATATTCATTGGCATGCAATGGATATGGATAATATTGTTAAAGATGTAATAGCACTTGGTAGATATACAGTAAAGATTATTTTAAAAAGAAAAGAAGCACCATTTTTAGCAAACCTGGGAATGGAGTTTGTATCTATTTTATCAAATGATTATGCAAATCATTTATTAAATAAAAATAAAACACATGAACTATCAACAAAACCTGTAGGAACTGGTCCTTTTGTATTTAAAAAATGGATAAAAGATGATAAGTTTATCTTTTTAGCTAATGAAGATTATTGGGATGGAAGACCATATTTAAATAAACTTGTTTTTAAAATTATAACTAATAGTTCTGTAAGGGCACAAGAGCTTAAAAATGAATCAATTCATATTATGGATTTTCCAAATCCAAAAGAAATTAAAGATTTAGAAAAACATAAAAACATAAAACTTATTAAACAAGAAGGTTTAAATGTTGCTTATTTAGCTTTTAATACTGAGAAAAAACCATTTGACAATAAACTTGTAAGACAGGCTATCTCTTATGCAATTAATGCACAAAGAATAGTTGATAATATTTATGAAGGTTTAGGAAAAGTTGCTCATAGTCCACTTCCTCCTACAATGTGGTCTTATAATTCAAATATTAAAAGATACGATTATAATATTACTAAAGCAAAAGACTTAATGAAAGAAGCTGGATATGAAAATGGCTTTGAAACAAATATATGGGCAATGCCAGTATCAAGAGCTTATAATCCAAACGGCAGAAAAGTAGCCAGGTTTATGAAAAATGATTTAAAAAAAATAGGTATAAAAGTTAAAATCATTTCTTATGACTGGTCTACTTATTTAAAAAAAGTAGCTAATGGTGAACATGATATGGTTTTATTAGGTTGGACAGGTGGAAATGCAGATCCAGATGATTTTTTAAATGTACTATTATCAAAACACGGAGCAATGAAGAAACCTTCAGAAAATAAAGCTTTTTGGAAAAATGATGAAATCACTTTATTATTAGATAAAGCAAAACAAGTTACTAATATAAAAGAGCGAACAATTCTTTATAAAAAAGCTCAAGAAATATTTGCCATAGAGGCTCCTTGGAAATTAATAGCTCATTCTTTAGTTATAGAACCAATGCTTAAAAAAGTACATGGTTTTAAATTAGATCCTTTAGGAAAAAGAAGATTTAAAGAAGTTTGGTTAGAAAGATAAAATAATAAATTAAAAGAGATGAAATAGAATAAAATACCTAAATAGATAGATAAAATAATATTATAAACTTTATTATTAATTATAATAGTTTACTTTAAGAATACCTTAAAGTAAGTAAAATAGGCCTTCTTCTGCTAAAAAAACTATAGAATATAGGAAAAACTCACTTTTTACTCACTTCAGCTTGTTACTATAGTTGCAGTAAAAAAAAAGGAGACTACATGAAGAAAATAATTCTTGCATTGTTTGTGTTTTTATCATCACTTACATTTGCAGCAACTCCACAAGTAGGTGGAACATTAGTATTTGGTAAAAGTGGTGATGCCACTACTTTAGATCCTTCTCACGTAAGTGATGGGGAAAGTTTTCATATTGCAACAGCTATATATGATACTTTAGTTCAATTTAAATATGGTACTACTGAATTAGAACCTGCACTAGCTACATCTTGGGATATTGCAGATAATGGTTTAGAGTATGTATTTCACTTAAGAAAAGGTGTATATTTCTCAAAAACAAAATATTTCAAAAAGAAGTCAGAATTCACTTCTGCTGATGTTGTATTTTCATTTAAAAGACAGTTTGATAAAAAACATGCTTTTAATAAAATAGGTGGAGCATACATTTATTGGTCAGCAATGGATATGAGTAAAATTGTAAAAGATGTTATTGCTGTTGATAAATATACAGTTAAATTTATTTTAAAAAGACAAGAATCTCCATTCTTAGCTAATCTTGGTATGGAATTTGCATCAATTTTATCAAATGATTATGCAATGTCTTTATTAAAAAAAGGTAAAACTAGAAACTTAGGTAAAAAACCTGTTGGAACTGGTCCTTTTGTATTTAAAAAATGGGTTAAAGATGATAAGTTTATTTTCTTAGCTAATAAAAACTACTGGGATGGTAGACCTTATTTAAATAAACTAATTTTTAAAGTAATTACTAATAATGCTGTTAGAGCTGCTGAACTTAAAGCTGGGTCTATTCATGTAATGGATTTTCCAAATCCTGCTGAAGTTGCATCTTTAGAAGCTAATTCAAAGATTAAACTTGTTAAACAAGAAGGTTTAAATGTTGGATACTTAGCGTTTAATCAAGAAAGAAAACCTTTTAATAATGTTTTAGTTAGACGTGCTATTTCTCATGCAATTAATACTCAAGGTATTGTTGATTCTATTTATGAAGGTTTAGGAAAAGTAGCAACTAATCCAATTCCACCAACAATGTGGTCATATAACAAAAACTTAAAAGGTTATGATTATGATATTAAAAAAGCTAAAGCTTTATTAAAAGAAGCTGGATTTCCAAATGGTTTTGAAACAAATATCTGGGCTATGCCAGTAGCACGTCCTTATAATCCAAATGGAAGAAAAGTAGCTGAAGCTATGCAAGCTGACTTAGCAAAAGTAGGAATTAAAGTAAAAATTATTTCTTATGATTGGGGAACTTATCTTAAAAAAGCTGCTATGGGTGAACATGATATGGTTTTATTAGGATGGTCTGGTGATAACGGTGATCCAGATAATTTCTTAAATGTATTATTATCAAAACATGGTGCTATGCATAAACCTGCAGAAAATAAAGCTTTCTGGAAAAATGATGAATTTACTGCTTTAATTGACAAAGCAAAACAAGTTACAGACATTAAAGAAAGAACTGCTTTATATATGAAAGCACAAGTAATTTTTGAAGAAGAAGCAGTATGGAAACCTATTGCACATTCATTAGTTATTGTACCTATGTTAAATAAAGTACATGGATTTAAAATCGATCCATCATCAAAAAGAAGATTTAAAGAAGTTTGGATAGAAAAATAGAGATTTAAACTAAGTAGGAAACTACTTAGTTTATAAAGTTTTTATAAAATTAAAATTTTCGTATTTTAATTTTATAAGAAGAAAAATAAAGGATAGTATTTGTTAAGTTATATAATTAAAAGATTATTATGGGCAATTCCTACATTATTAGGTGTTTCACTTCTGGTATTTTCAATGGTACATTTAATTCCAGGAGATCCCGCTTTAATGATGTTAGGTGAACATGCAAGCGCTGCTAGTATATTTGAATTAAAAGAACAAATGGGTTTAAATAAACCTATTGTTGAACAATATTTTTCTTATGTTGCAAATGCAGTTCAAGGTGATTTTGGAATATCTTTAGTTTCAGGAGAACCTGTTATTGATGAATTTATGGAAAGATTTCCAGCTACTGTTGAATTAGCTATGTTTGCTATGTTTTTTGCTGTAATTGCAGGATTATTTGCAGGTATTATTTCAGCTGTTAAAAGATATTCAATTTTTGATTATGCTGCCATGTCTACAGCTTTAGCTGGTGTTTCTATGCCAGTATTTTGGTTAGGTTTAATGTTGATTTACTTTTTCTCAGTTGAATTAGCTTGGCTTCCTGTTTCAGGACGTTTAGGATATGAGTTTGATATTGAAGGACCAACAGGTTTATATTTAATTGATTCATTATTAGTTAGTGATTATGATGCTTTTTGGGATGCTGCTAAACATTTAGTTTTACCAGGTCTTGCATTAGGAACTATTCCTATGGCTATTATTGCAAGAATGACTAGAGCTTCTATGATTGAAGTTATGAAAGAAGAGTATATAAGAACTGCACGTGCTAAAGGTTGTTCAAATATGCAAGTTATTATGGTTCATGCTTTAAAAAATGCACTTTTACCAGTTCTTACTGTAGTAGGGCTTATGGTAGGTACACTTTTTGCAGGTGCTATTCTAACAGAAACTACTTTTTCTTGGCCTGGAATTGGAAAATGGTTAATTAATGCAGTTCATCAAAGAGATTTCCCGATAATTCAATCAACTACACTTATCATTGCTTCAATGTTTGTAATGGTAAATCTAATAGTAGATGTATTATACGCGGTTGTTAACCCAAGAATAAGGCTTTCATAATGAATGAAGAAAACAAAGTATTAGAATTTTATAGACAATTTAAAAAGAATAAAACAGCTTTAGTTGGTTTATACATAGTTGTAATTTTATTTATTTGTGCAATATTTGCTCCATTTATTACCTCTTATGATCCTTTAATTCAAGATTTACAAAATAGACTTATTCCTCCAATGTGGAATGAAGCTGGAAGTATAGCTCATATTCTAGGTACAGATGATTTCGGACGTGATTTATTTACAAGAATTATTTATGGTTCTAGAATATCTCTAATGATAGGAGTTGTCTCTGTTGGTATTTCTTTAACATTTGGTCTTGTTATGGGAGCTTGTGCAGGTTATTTTGGTGGAATGGTTGATACTATAATTATGAGAATTGTTGATATTATGTTATCAATTCCAGCTATTTTATTAGCAATTGTAATTGTATCAATTTTAGGACCTGATTTAGTAAATGCAATGATAGCAATTGGTATTGTTGGAATTCCAGCATTCGCTAGAATTGTAAGGGCTTCTGTATTAGCTGAAAAAGAAAAAGAGTATGTAGTTGCGAGTAGAATTAATGGTTCTTCTTCTTTTAGACTAATTACAAAAGTGATTTTACCAAATTGTACGACGCCTATGATTGTACAAGCTACTATGGGATTTGGTGGAGCTGTACTTGAAGCTGCTGGACTTTCATTTTTAGGACTTGGTGCTCAACCTCCAATTCCAGAGTGGGGAGCTATGCTTGCTGATTCATTACAGTTTATAACAACAGCTTCTTGGATGATTATGTATCCTGGAATGGCAATATTTTTAACAGTTATGGGATTCAATCTTGTAGGTGATGGTTTAATGGATGTATTAGATCCAAAAATGAAGGATAGATAATGTTACTTGAAGTAAAAAATTTAAAAACACAGTTTTTCTCAGATCGTGGAGTTAATACTGCTGTTGATTCTATTTCTTTCTCAATAGAGAAAGGAAAAACATTATGTATTGTAGGTGAGAGTGGATCTGGAAAGTCCATGACATCTTTATCAATTATGGCTTTAGTTGAAGAACCTGGTCGTGTAACTGAGGGTGAAATTATATTTGAAGGTAATGATTTATTAAGAAAATCAGAAGATGAAATGAGAAAAATAAGAGGAAATGAAATTGCTATGATTTTTCAAGAACCTATGACTTCTTTAAATCCTTCTTATACTGTAGGTTTTCAAATAGATGAAGTTTTAAAACTTCATCAAAAACACTTAAACAAAGATGAGCGAAAAATTAGAGTTATTGAACTATTTGAAGAAGTAGGTATTCCTTTAGCACGTGATAAATACAATGAATATCCTTTTAAACTTTCAGGTGGTCAGCGTCAGAGAGTTATGATTGCTATGGCTATGGCTTGTGAACCAAAACTTTTAATTGCAGATGAACCAACGACTGCTTTAGATGTTACTATTCAAGCTCAAGTACTAGAACTTATGAATGATCTAAAAAAGAAAAAAGGAACATCTATTTTATTTATTACTCATGATTTAGCAGTAGTATCACAAATGGCTGATGAAGTAATTGTAATGTATAGAGGTCATGTAGTTGAACAAGCTAGTAAAGAAGAATTATTTGCTAATCCTAAACATCCTTATACAAAAGCACTTCTAGCTTCTATTCCAATTCCAGGAAAAGTAAAAAGAAAATCAAGGTTAGAAACAGTTGATGAAAATGTTAACTATTTAGACTTTCCTAAGGAAATAAGATGAGTACTCAAGAAAAAATATTTGAAATAAAAGACTTACAAAAAACATATGAAATCTCTAAAGGCTTTTTTAAAGATCCTTTAAAAATTAATGCAGTTAATAAAATATCATTTGATGTTTATGCGGGTGAAACATATTCTATTGTAGGTGAGAGTGGTTGTGGAAAATCTACTACTGCTAAATTACTTTTAAACATTGAACAGCCTTCTGCAGGACAAATATTCTTTAAAGGTGTTGATATCTCTACTTATGATGATAATCAATGGAAAGAATATAGAAAAAAAGTTCAAATTATTTTTCAAGATCCATATTCATCTTTAAACCCTAGATGGACAGTTGGTGAGATTATTGCTGAACCTTTACAGTTAAACTCTGAGTTATCAAAAAAAGAGATAGTTAAAGAAGTTTATGAAATTATGAAAAGAGTTGGTTTAAATGAAGAGTGGTATGATAGATACCCTCATCAATTCTCAGGGGGGCAGAGACAAAGAATAGGAATTGCTAGAGCATTAGTTCTAAAACCAGAAGTTATTGTTTGTGATGAGCCAGTATCCGCTTTAGATGTATCAATTCAAGCACAAGTACTTAATTTATTACTTGATTTACAAGATGAGTTTAATTTAACGTATGTATTTATTTCTCATGATTTAAGCGTAGTTGAGCATATAAGCGATAGAATTATGGTTATGTATTTTGGGGATGTTGTTGAATTATCTTCTGTTGAAGATCTTTTCTCAAATCCAAAAGCAGATTATACAAAAAGATTATTAGGAGCAATTCCAACACTATGAAAAACTTATATAAAAACCACTTAGATAAAGTATTAGGGCTTTTTGATAAAGTATTAGAAAAATACTCATATGATGAAGTTGTTTTATACTCAGGAGAAGCAAAAACAATTTATTTAGATGATAATAAATATCCATATAAAGTTTATACAAATTTTAAATATTTTGCACCTGTATTAAATTATCCTAACTCTTTAATAATTTATAAAAGTGCTTCTAAACCAAAACTTATTGTTTTACAAAAAGTTGATTTCTGGGATTCACAACCCAAACCTTTAGAAGGTGATTTTTGCGAATTCTTTGATATCTCATATTATAATAATATAGATGATATAAAAAAAGTACTTCCTTCAAACCTAAAAAACACTGCTTTTTTAGGGGAAGAAATAGAAAGATTTAACAACTTATCTTTTAAATCTTTTAATGATCAAAAGATTATTGATTTTATACATTATCATAGAACATTTAAGAGTGAATATGAAATTGAATGTATGCGACGTGCTAATAAAATTGCATCCTGTGGTCATATAGCTGCACAAAAAGCTTTTTTATCAGGATGTAGTGAACTTGAAACACATTTTGAGTATTTAAAAGCAATTAAACATACTGAGAAACAAGTTCCTTATGAAAATATTGTTGCATTTGATGATGCTGCTGCTGTATTACATTATAATTCTTATAAAACTGAATCTTTTGAAGCAAAATCATTTTTAATAGATGCTGGGGCTTCATATAATGGATACCACGCTGATATTACAAGAACTTTTGCAAAAGAGCAGTATAGTGAATATCATGAGCTAATTAAAGCTGTAAACGATTCTACTTTAAATATTATTTCTAAAATTAAAATTGGTATGAATTATGAAGTATTACAAGAAGAAATGCATTTAGATGCAGCTAAAATTATAGAAGATTTTTCTTTTATGAATATAGGTGCAGATGAAGCATATGAAAAAGAGTATACAAAATTATTTTGTCCTGCTGGAGTGGGACATTATATTGGACTTCAAGTTCATGATATTGGAAATACAATTAAAGATGAAAATGGAACTTTTCATGAAAAGTCTAAAAAACATCAATATTTAAGACTTAATAAAACTATTGAATCAGGAAATGTATTTACGATTGAACCTGGATTTTATATCATAGATCAATTATTAAAACCATATTTTGGAAAAAAAGAATTTAACTGGGATGTAATTAATAAGTTTAGATCTTTTGGTGGTCCTAGAGTTGAAGATTCAATTTATGTTTCAAAAGATGGAATTGAGAACTTAACAAGACCATATTTACCTTAATTATCTTAAAAAGATTAAATTTTATCAAAGTTTAATTTAATAACTTATACTATTACAAAAAGATTTAAGGAGATAATATGAATAATTTAGTGAAATGTATTTTACTTTTTTTTATATTATTTTCTTTAACTCTTAATGCAAGAAATCTTAAAATAGCAATTACTTCTGATATGGCTCCTTATTCTTTTGTAAATTCAAATAATGAATTATCTGGTTTTTTAGTAGATTATTGGCTTTTATGGTCAAAAAAAACTGGTCATAAAGTTGATTTTGTTATTTCTTCATGGAATGAAAGTTTAGTTAATATTGAAAATAATAAATGCGATATTCATTCAGGTTTATTTAAAAGTCCTAATAGAAAAGAACGTATTAAGTACTTAAATAAAATTTACAATTCAAATTCAAATTTATATATTATAAATGATGAAAATATAAATAATATTAGTCACCTAGATGGAAAAACTGTTGGTTTTTTAAAAGGAACTTATTATGAGAATTACTTTTTAAAAAATTACCCACTAATAAAAACAAAAACTTACCTTTCATATAAAG
>JABSON010000107.1 GCA_013215915.1 Campylobacteraceae bacterium
TTAAAATAGTTTATCATAAATATTTAAATTTTTATTTCATTATGCTAAATTTTTAAAATAATTTTTCTCACTATATGAGATTTTAAAATATGATTCTTTATTACACCCTACTTCATTGGCTTTTCAAAATAATAAATATTAACTTAAATTAAATTTATAGCTTTTATAGTTGGTTTTCACTAAAGATATATATGATTAAATTCACTTACAAAAAGATTATTTATTAGGAGAAGGTTATGATATTAGAAACAGTTGATTTAGCAAAACTTACACAAAAAGACGATTTATTTCCAGTTCTTGGAGGATTTTGGCCAGGTATTCAGATTTATTACCCACCTATTAAATTTAATCCATTAGATGGGAATTATGAAAGTATAGAAGAGGCAAAATTAAGATTACAAAAGCACGCTTATAAAACAAAAGCTCATACTTTGTTATTTGATTTAGAAGATGGCTGTAGAATGAAAGAAATGTCTAGGAAATTACTTTTAGAAGAATTACCTAAGTTTCCTGAACGAGATTTCCAAATAGCTATTAGAATTAACCCTTTTAGAACAGATGAATATGAAGAAGATTTAAAACTAATAAAAGCAGTACATAAATATATAGATGTAATTGTACTTGCTAAGGCTGGAGAAGTATATGGAGATGCAGAAATTAGAGATTTATCTTCTTGGTTAATCTCAATTGGAAGTACTTTAACAATTCAGCCAATTATTGAACATCCAAAATCATTACAAATTGCTGATAAGTTAATGTCTTATTCAACAGTTAAACATGTAATATTTGGAATTCATGATTTCTCTAAAGCTATGGCTTATAAAATTACACCTGAGGGTTGGATTGATGAATTAGAGACATTCTTTAATATTTTAACAATGGAAGCTAGAATTCAAGGTTGTGGAGTTATTGGAGGAGTTGAAGTTTTATTAACACCTAATTCATTACCTGATTCATGTTTAGAGAAAAAAGATATTAGAAGATGGTTAGATTTACATGGTGATGATGCATCTAGACATGTATATGCTCATGCTAAAAGAGAAACGGCTATGGGTTTAACTGGAAAACAAGTAATTACACCTAATCATATTAATATATGTAAAGTTGCATTTACTCCAAGTCCAGAAGAAATTAAAAAAGATGTATTTATTCTAAAAGCAGCTCTTGAAGCAGATGCGCTGTTAAGTGGTGCTATTAGACATAATGGTGAAATGTTAGATCCTCCAATGTTTGGAAAATCTTTACAAAACATTTTAAGAGCTTATGCTTTAAAAAGTCTTGATATAGAAGATCAAAAATTTGCATTAACAGTATTAAATAAAATGCCTCTACATACATTTAGAGAAAATTGGCCATTTGGTCAAATATAAAAGGAGTACAAATGAAACTAGAACAAAATGCACAATGGAAAATAGAAGTTCCTGAATATTTAAATATAGGAACAGCTTGTACGACTTCTCATATGGGTACAAATAAAGAAAATGCTATTGCTATGATTATTGAAGATAGCATTTCAGGTACAGCGCAAATCACTTATAAAGAATTAAATCAACAAAGTGATAAGTTTGCTAACTTTTTATTATCATTAAAAATAGATGTAAGAGATAGAACTCTAATTTGTTTAAAAAACTCTTTAGCTTACCCTATTTCTTTCTTTGGAAGTATTAAAGCTGGAATTATTGCAGTTCCTACTTCAACGCTTTTATCAGGTCCTGAAGTTAAATACTTAGCAGAAGATTCACAAGCTAAAGCTATAGTTGTATCTTTAAGTATATATAATACTTTATTACCTTATTTAGAGAACCTTGATAATTTAAAACATATAATTGTAGTTGGTTGTGAAGATATATCTACTTTACAAAAACCTTATGCAGCTAATTTATATTCATTTGAAGAAGTAATTGAGAATGCACATGTAACACCTAATCATTATAATTCAAAATCAGGTGAACCTGCATATTTAGTTTATACATCAGGAACAACAGGATTTCCAAAAGGTGTTTTACACTCACATAGATCTTTAATTGGAAGAACTCCTGCTAGTGAGTTTTGGTTTGATTACAAAAACAATGATAGGATTATGCATTCTGGTAAATTTAATTGGACTTATGTTTTAGGATCTGCTTTAATGGATCCATTATATATGGGTCAAACTGTAATTGCTTATGAGGGTAGCAATGATGCTAAGTCTTGGGTTGAACTAATTAAAAAACATAAATGTACTATATTTATTGGAGTTCCAACTATATATAGACAGATTTTACAAAAAACATCTTTTACAAGTAAAGATTGTCCTTCTTTGAGACATTGTATGAGTGCTGGTGAACATTTATCTTCAGAAATGGTAAGTTTATGGCAAAAAAGATTTAAACAAGATATTTATGAAGCTATTGGTATGAGTGAATTCTCATATTATATCTCACACTCTAAATATAAAAAGATTAGACCTGGTTCTGCTGGTTTTGTGCAACCTGGACATAATGTAAAATTATTAAACCCCCAAACATTAAAAGAAGTTGATGTTGAAGAAGAAGGAATGATTTGCATTGGTTTAGATAATCCTGGATTATTTTTAGAATATTGGAATAAAGAAGAAGAAACAAGCGAAGTTAAAAGAAATGGATACTTTTTTACAGGTGATTATGCTAAAAAAGATAAAGAAGGTTATATCTGGTTCTTAGGTAGAAAAGATGACATTATTAATACTTTTGGTTTTAGAGTAAGTCCTCATGAAATTGAGAGAGTAATCAAAATACATGATAAAGTTGATGATTGTGTTGCTTTAGGTTTAAATGTAGATGCAAATAAAACCATTCCTATAATAGTTATTTTAGCTTCTAAAACTCTAAGTCAAGAAGAGAAAAAAGAGATTTTAGAATATGGTCAAAAAAACCTTGCTAAATATAAAGCTCCTAGAGAGATTTATGTTTTAGATGAATATCCAAAAACAAAAAATGGAAAAGTGCTAAGAAAAGATTTATTAAAAGAAATTGAGAAAATAGGTAAAAAAGAAACACAACCTTTATTAGCTCAAAATATATATAGACCAAGAAGATCAATGTTATTTACACCTGCTAATAATGAAAAACACATAGAGCGATCTAGAGTTGTTTTAGCAGATGCAATTATTTTTAATCTTGAAGGTATTTTAGAAGATCAAAAAGATCTAGCTAGAGACTTGCTTAAAAAAGAGTTCAATAAAAGTTCATATTTTGGGGATTCTGAAAGAATTATAAAAATAAATAGATTAGATAGCATATTTATTACAAAAGATTTAGATTTATTAGCACAGTTAGATATTGATGGAGTTTTATTCTCAAGTATTGAAAGTGCAGATGATGTTTTAAAAGCTGAAAAAATAATACAAGGTATATCTGAAAACTTAGAGTTTATGATTATGATTGATACTCCTTTAGGTGTATTAAACATTCAAGCAATATGTGCAGCAAGTCCTAAATTAAAATGTATAGTAATTGGAACAAATAGATTAGCTCAGAAACTGCAAATAGATATTAAAAGAAGCTCAAAAGCAATGTTTCATTATATGGCGCAGATATGTTTAGCTGCTAGGGCTTATGACAAAATAATTATTGATGGGCCTCATTATGATGTTAAAAATGAGTTTTCTTGTGAAGCTAGTACAAAAGAAGCATTCTATTTAGGTTGTGATGGGAAAGCTGTTTTACACCCTATTCAATTAGAATATGTAAATGATATTTTTACACCAAAACAAGAAGAAATTAAAAAAGCAAAAGATTTAATTTTAGCTTATGAAGATGGTTTAAAAAATGGTAAAGAAATAATTATGATTGGTAGAGAATTAATTGATAAATCTAGAATTAATTGGGCACAAAGAACAATTACTTTATATGAAAGATTTAAAGAAATTGGTCAAAGTTCATTTTAGGAGTAAGTATGATAAAAATTTCTAATAAAGTTAATAAGGGTAATTTTTTTGAAGACTTTTCTTTAAATCAAGAAATTATCCACCCTCTTCCTCGTACTATAAGCGAAGGAGATGTTTCTTTTTACATAGCATTAACAGGTAGTAGGTTTGCACTTCATTCAAGTGAAATAATGGCAAAAGAGCTTGGATATAAAAAAAGACCACTTGATGATTTATTAATGTTTCATTTAACATTTGCTAAATCTGTTCAAGATATATCTTTAAATGCTATTGCAAATCTAGGATATGCAGAAGTTCATTTTGTACATCCTGTATTTATAGGAGATACAATAAGTTTAAAAAGTAAAGTTATTGGTTTAAAAGAGAATTCAAGCGGTAAAAGTGGTGTAGTTTATGTTCATTCAATTGGATATAACCAAAATGATGAAGAAGTACTTAATTTAAAACGTTGGGTAATGGTTCATAAAAAAGATCATTCAATACGTTCATATATAAATGAAGTGCCTGAATTTAGAGAAAGTACAGAAATTAAAAAAGATATTTTTATTCCAAAGGTAAAAAGTATTAATACAGATTATACAGGTGGAGAGTACTTTTTTGAAGATTACGAAGTTAATGAAAGACTAAATCATAATGAAGGTATTACTATTAATAATAGTGATCATACACTAGCCACAAAACTTTATCAAAACAATGCGAAAGTACATTTTGATGACTTTATGATGAAAGACTCTGCTATTGGGGAAAGACTAATTTATGGAGGACATATAATGTCTTTAATGAGATCTATTTCTTTTAATGGTTTGCAAAATGCTTTTTGGATTTATTCAATAAATGCAGGAGTACATGCAAACCCAAGTGTAGCTGGCGATACTATTTACTGCTATACAGAAATTCTAGAGAAAATAGAATTAGATAATAGATCAGACATAGGACTATTAAGATTAAGATCAATTGTAACAAAAAATAAAAAGTCTTGCGATGTTGAGAATATAAAAGATGAAAATGGAAAATATATAAAAAACATTGTTTTGGACTTAGACTATACACTTGTGATTCCAAAAAGAAATAAAATATAATTAAAATTTAAAGGATTTATTATGACACACCCAAATGAAGCATTATTTGAATCAGGAAAATCTCTACCAATTATTCCATCTTGTGAGCACTTCGCAGGTAGTGAAAAGTTAATTTTAAAAGCTATGTCTATACAAGAAAAAATAGGTCCAGTATTTGATATTACTTGTGATTGTGAAGATGGAGCTGAGACTGGAAAAGAAGTTGAACATGCACAAATGATTGTACGACTTGTTAATTCAGACAATAATAAGTATTTACAAGCTGGTTGTAGAATTCATGATTGTGCAAATGAACATTGGAGAGAAGATATTAATATCTTAGTTCCTGGTGCTGGGGAAAAATTAGCTTATATTACTTTACCTAAATCAAATTCATATGAAGATGCAAAAGAGCAAATTGAGTATATTCAAGCTAAGTGTAAAGAAGTAGGAATTAATAGAGAAATTCCAATTCATATTTTAATTGAAACACATGGTGCTTTAAAAGATGTTGAGAAATTAGCAACTTTACCTTGGTTACAAGTTTTAGACTTTGGATTAATGGATTTTGTATCAGGTTATCAAGGTGCAATTGCTGCAATTAATATGAGAAGCCCAGGTCAATTTGATCATAAATTAATAGCAGCTGCAAAAGCTAAAGTTACACAAGCTGCATTAAGTAATCATGTAATTCCTTGTCATAATGTTACATTAGATTTAAAAAATCCTTATCAAACATATCAAGATGCAAAAATCGCAAAAGAATCATTTGGATTTATGAGAATGTGGTCTATTTATCCAACACAAATACAGGCAATTGTAGATGCAATGAAAGTTGATTTTGATGAAGTTGAAGATGCTCAAAATATTCTTTTAGCAGCACAAGAAGCTTCTTGGGGACCAATACAATATAATTCAGAACTACATGACAGAGCTACATATAGATATTTCTGGGAATTAGTTCAAAGAGCTCATTTTTCAGGATTTAAATTAAAAGAAGAAGTTCAAAATAAATTCTTCTCTAAATAAAAAATAAGAAAGGAAAACTATGTATATTAAAAAGCAAGTCAAAAAAGATCTCAAACTAGCCAGTAAAGTGTTAAGAATAAAATGTAGTTTTCTTTTCTTAAAATATAAGAAGTAATTTTGTATTAGAAAAGGAAGTACTTTATTCATAAAACAAGTATATAAAATATTATGAATCAAGGATTAGTTATGGAAAAAAAAATATATAATACAGAATTTTTAAAAGATTATTTAGGTTTTGGGGTTGCTGGAAATTTTGCAAACCATTTAAGTGAAGCTGGAGAAGGAGATGAGTTCTCTAAAATCCAAACCAAAGAAAAAGATGCACCAAAAGGATTATTTCCTTTTTATATTCCTAATCATGATAGTTTTTTAAAAAACTTTCCAATTGGAGATGAAACAATTAATTTTAATGATTGTGAGTTTTTACAAGTTGAAGCTGAAGTTGCCCTACTTTGTGATTTTGTATTTAAAGATGGAAAACTAATAGATTTAATTCCTCAATATTTTGCAGCTTTTAATGACTGTAGTATTAGAGTTCAAGATGGAAATAAATTAAGTACAAAAAAGAACTGGGGTGCTAATTCTAAGGGAATATCAAATGAATTCATTAAAATTGATAATTTTACACAAGATGGTATCTTAAATAATTATCATATTTGTTCTTTTATTAAAAGAGATGGAATTTTGCATGATTATGGAACGACATCAGCAGTAAACTCATATTCATATTTTTTCGATACTTTAAAAGAGTGGATGATAAATAAATTTAATAATCAAGAAGACTGTGGACCTTTAGAAGAATTAAATCCATTTATTAAATATCTTGATGAAAAAAAAGGAATTTTAATAGCAGCAGGAGCTACAGCATATGCAAACTTTGGTAAAAAACATTATTTAGAAAAAAACGATGAAATATTTATTTATATTTATAATGCACATATTCATAGTTTTCAAGACATTATGAATGATATGAATGGAGCTCAAATTCATTTAAAACATTGTTCAAGATTACATCAAATTGTAGAATAATTATAACTCTACTTCTATAAAGTGTATGTATTAACAAAATACTAATTCTAGTCATTTTCAATAATTTGGAAATTACTAGAACTTTCTTTACTAACATATTTGTAACTATATTAATAATATACGAAATTAATTCTTTAAATTAATATTCATGATTAAGGGACATAATGTCTCTTTTGCAAGAAATATACTTATTAACGGACATTTTTGTCCAAATAACAAGGACACAAGGGCTAAAATTACATTTTATATTTAAGTTAAATACTACTACAATACAAGATAAATTTCAATCCAAGACATACGCACATTTATTATATTATTAAAGGGACATTTATTTGTCTATTAATAATTAGAATATGGGTTAAATGGACAACAATGGGAATGAATAAATAGTTAAAGTACAAATTAAAGGAGCACAGATTATATGAATTTAGCAATAATTATTGGCGTTAGTCAATATGATAATGGAAATACTCTTATTGCCTGCGATAACGATATTAAAATAATGAAAAATATATCAGATAAATTAAATAAATTTGATGATATTTGTTATATATCAAACTCACCAAAGGCTTATGAAGCAAAACAGTTAATTACAGAATTTGTAAATAAGCATCAAGATCAAGTTATTGAAGAATTTGTTTTTTATTTTTCTGGACATGGTGCCAGATATAATGATGACTTTTTTTATATTTTTAAAGATTTTATTGAAGAAAAAAAAGAAACAACAGGTTTAAGAAATACAGAACTTGATGGATTAATTAAAAACCTTTCACCTAAATTAACTGTAAAAATTGTGGATGCTTGTTTTTCTGGTACAACATATATTAAATCAAATCAGGATAATATTGAACCTATTTTTAAAAAATCAGCAGATAAAAATAAACTAAATAATTTGTATTTCTTTTATTCTTCAAGTTCAGAAGAAGAATCACTGGCAAATAAAGATTATAGTTTTTTTTCAAAAAGTTTTTTTAAATCACTTACTCAAAATACAGGAAAAATAAGATATAGAGATATTATGGCTTATGTTGCTGATGATATGAGTTTAAATTCATATCCAGAACCAATGTTTATAGTACAAGCGAATAATACCGAAATATTTGGAGAAATAAATAAAGAATTAATTGAATATATTGATAGTGAATTTCCTATTCTTCCAATGATAACGAATGAATTAAAAGATAATAATGTAGAAAAATCTAAAGATTTATTATCATTTATACAGCAAAAATCTGAGAAAGAATATTGTACACAAAATGAGGGTACTGCTAATATACAATTAATAGAAGAGTTATTACAATCAGATACATGGGAAACAGATATAACCGATATATTTGAAATAGTAATACAGGAACTAGAATATAATATTCCAAATAGCACTGTAATTGCAAAATGGTTAAATAAAAATAGTGATGAGAAATATTTTATTAAACCAGTGTATGATTCCGAAACTTATTATGTAGAAGAATATATCGAAGTTCCAGAAAAGCCAAATAGTCTTAATCCTTTTGATATTCCTTATAGTGCATTTTTAGGTTCTGCTAAAGATTATAAGTTAGAAAAAATAGAAAAAACACGTAATGTTTTAAAGGGTATATCATTTACTGCAGAAACTCCATTTAAAGCAATACAAGCTAAATTTAAACCTAAATTTAATTCGGTTGAAAATTATATATTAACTATTGTTCCAATATTCTCTCGTAAACATTTAGTAATTTTTAATTCAATAGAAGTTTTAGAATATAATAGCTGGGATTCAATAAGTCAGGCTAAATGTATCGAATGGAATAAAGTAGAATTATTTTTAAAAGATAAAGATAAAATTATTACTTTTTGTGAAAATAAAAGGTTGGATGTTACAACCTATATAATTGAAGATATTAAATCTAAATTATCTTTTTGATACTTTAACAAAACACAGGAATTAGAACAAGTGTAAACTTCTGTTATTTTTAGTTTTATATATCGATTATATAAACTTTAAAATCGAAGTCTTAAATCGTTATGTACACTTGTCTTTCAGTTTAAACGTTATAAAAAAATAAAGGGTATACATGCCATTAACAAAGAATATATTTATAAGACTATTGGACGATAGACTTAATAAAAATAATATTAAATTTATTAAAAACATTATAGCATCAAGTCAAAAAGATAATATACTTAATAAACTAATGTCTTATATCTTCTTACCTATATTTGTAAGTATATTAGCTGGACTAGTTGTTTTTTATGTACAAAGACAAGATTTAATCACTAGTAAGAAAATGGAAAGTTTTGAATATATTATTACTCAGTTTAATATTTTATCATCAAAT
>JABSON010000108.1 GCA_013215915.1 Campylobacteraceae bacterium
CAAAAACCACATTTTCAAATAAATCAGCTGTTTTAGCAATTTCAGAAGAGTAAAGCACTTTTTTATATAAATTAAATCTCATTTCTAACATATGTTCAATATCTATTAATCCAGAATCAAAAAAACAAACTTCATATTTATTTTTACTTTTTACAATAACAGTATTTTTTGTGATTCTAATATGGTCATTTGCAGCTCCAATATATCCAGAAGCTAACATATCTCTATTAATATAATCTAGTCTATCAGCATCAACAGTTCCACTTACTAAATTATGTAATACTTTAAAATCAAAGTTATTATATGTTTTTTCATCTAAAATTAGTTTTACTAAAATATGAATTAGTTTTAAATAATCTTTATTTGAATCTTTTTCATTTTTCAACTCTTCTTCAAATAAAATATCAACAAGTTTATTTCCTATTGCTTCATGTAATACTTCTTTTGAATTTTCAGTTACTTTTTCATAAATATCTTTAAATTCTTTTTCTTTTAAAGATGTACCTTTACTTTTTAAATATACTTTTTTTAAAGCATTTTCAACTTGATGAGAAAAAGGAAGATGTCCTACATCATGTAATAAACCAACTAATCTTAAAGCTTGTAAAATTATAATATAAGTATTTTTCTGACTTTTTGATTTTGAAGGAATTGAAAATTGGTATAAAGCTTTGTTTTGAAAAAAAGAATAACCATCCCCAATTGAGATATCTAAGTTTTCATCTTTAATTATTTTATTTATTGTATTTTTTAAATCTTTTAAAAATTCATTTTTAGTAGGGTTATGTGCATTCAACAAAGAGTTCTTTAGCATATATGAAACTAAGTGCATAGTTCCTAATGAATGAATAAATCTTTTAGTTGTAATTGATGGAAAAGAAAAATATGCAAGTGCATTTTGTGTAATAAACTGTAGTCTATTTAAAATTTTTGTTTGTAGTATTTTATCTTCAAGTTTTGTATATTCTATATGATTATAGATTGTATCGTTAATTAGTCTATTTTGCAAAAAATATCCTTATAAGTATTTGTAGAATAATATCATAATAATATTTAATTAAATTTTATATATAAACTAGCTAGAAAATCTAGCTAGTTTATTTGTATTTTTTTATCTCACCTGATTTAACTCTGGCTAAGAATGAATGTAATTCTTTTTTAACTACTGGCATTAAATAATATAAACCAATAATATTAAAAATAGACATAGCAAAAATAGCTGCATCAGAGAAATCAATTACAGCTCCAAAACTAATACTTGAACCAATAACTACAAATATACAGAATATACCTTTATAAATTAATTCAATTGCTTTTCCTTCTCCAAATAAATAAGTCCAAGCTTTAAGACCATAATATGACCAGGAAATCATAGTTGAGAAAGCAAATAAAACAACTACAATAGCTAAAAGATATTCAAATATAAAAGAAGTTTCAGTAAATGCTGCTGCTGTTAATGTAACACCTGATAATGTACCTGTATTCATTCCTGAAATAGTAATAACTAAAGCAGTCATAGTACAAATAATAACTGTATCAATAAATGGTTCAAGTAGTGAAACTAAACCTTCAGTAACAGGTTCTTTTGTTTTAACAGCAGAATGTGCAATTGCAGCTGAACCAACACCTGCTTCATTTGAGAATGTTGCTCTTTTTAAACCTTGTATTAAAGCTCCAATAAAACCACCTGCAACACCAGCTCCTGTAAATGCACCTTCAAATATTAAGTATATAGCAGAGCCTATTTGATCATAGTGAGTAACTAATACTATTAAAGACATTGATATATAAATAAAGGCCATAATGGGAACTAACTTAGATGTCACAGCTGCAATTGAAGGCATTCCACCAATTATTACAGAAGCTACAAGTGCAGCCATTATAATCCCAGTAACCCAACCATAACCAGCAGAAATTCCAAAAGTTTGAACAATCATAGCATTGGCTTGATTTCCTTGAAACATATTTCCACCACCCATAGCTCCAAGTATTGTCATAACTGCAAATGATACAGCTAAAAATTTACCAATATTTACATAACCTTTATCTTTAAATGCTTTAGATAAATAATACATTGGACCACCAGATACTGTTCCATCTGCGTGTTCATTTCTATACTTAACACCTAAAGTACATTCAGTAAACTTAGATGCCATTCCTAATAAACCACATAATATCATCCAAAATGTTGCACCTGGGCCACCAATTGCTAAAGCCGCTCCAACACCTGCAATATTACCAAGACCAACTGTTCCTGATAATGCTGTTGTTAAAGCCTGAAAATGTGATACTTCACCTTTAACTTTTGAATTTGGATCTGTATATTTTCCCGAAACTATATCAATTGATAATTTAAAGCTCGTGAATTGCACAAACCCAAAATAAAAAGTAAATATAATTGCGGCTATAAATAGCCAGGCTACAATAATTGGAAAAGTTACTCCATCTTGAACTTCTATTCCATAAAAGATTGTGCTTGCAAACCATCCTAAATAATCTGTAAAAAATTGATCAATAATTTGATCAATGCTTTTTTCAACAGCTAATAAATAATTTGGAATAAATAAGATTATTAGCATAATATATACTGATTTTAATTTTTTCATTGTTTTTTCCTATACTTTAATAAAAAAAGTATATCAGTAAAAAATTAATTGAAGTTAAATAATAATTTATATAATTATTATTAATCCAAAATGAAGTTATGAAGAGTATTAGAATGAATATACTTAGAAGTTTTTGTTAAATTTAACAAAAACTTCAAATATATATTAGGCGTATTTTCCTGCTTTAAAGAAAATAGCATATAAAACGGGAACCATAATTACAATCAATACAGTAGCTACCATAAGTCCAAATACAATGGATACTGCCATTGAACCAAAGAATGCATCAAATATTAAAGGAATCATTCCTAGAGCCGTTGTTAAAGCAGCCATAGCAACTGGTCTTAGTCTACTCATACCAGCTTCTAAAATAGAGTCTTCTAAAGATTTATTTTGATGCTCATTTAACATAGTTATTTCATCAATTAATACAATTGCATTTTTTATTAACATTCCAGAGAGTGATAAAAATCCAAGTAATGACATAAATCCAAAAGCTTTGTCTGTAATTAATAATCCCCATACAACTCCAATTAGAGCAAAAGGAATAATTAACCATATAATTAATGGTTTTTTTAATGAATTAAATAAAGCAATTTTAATTAAAATCATTATCAACATAAACATAGGTAATGATTTAATAATAGGTCCTTGAGAGTTTTTAGTATCTCTATACTCACCATGCCATTCAAGTCTATAACCATCTTCTAATTTAATAGAATCTATTAAAGGTTTTACTTGAAATAATAAATCATTAGCAACACCTTCATGTACATCTGCATGAACTGTTAAAGCTTTTTGTCTATTATATCTATATATGATATCATCTTCATTTACTGTCTCAAAATGACTAATTACCTGTCTTAAAGGAATATTTTTTCCTGCAACGGGAGAGAATATTTGAATATTATTTAAAGAATTAATATTTGATCTTACATTGTTCTGTGCTCTTAAAACAATAGGAATTAATGTTTCATGTTCTCTATAAACTCCAACCATTCTTCCTTCAAAAGTATCTCTAATAGCATTTGCAATTGCAGATCTTGAAATACCATTTAAGTTGGCAACCTGATCTAAAATAACAGGTCTTATAACTTTAACTCTTTCTTTCCAATCTGATCTTAGACCTTTTGTTAAAGAATTAGATGCAAATATTTTATTTACTTCTTTTTCATAAAATCTAATTTTATTTTCATCTTTTCCAAAAATCTTAACCTGTAGTTTTCCCCCAGCACCAGGGCCTAAAACAAACTTTCTTCCAAATGATCTAATATTTGGGTAATCTTTTTTAATTAATTTATCAATAATATGAATTATTTTATCAAGATCTTTAAAATCTTTAATATCAATTAACATTTGTCCATAAGCAGAATTGCCTTTTTGTGGAGCATAAGTTAAAATAAATCTAAGCGATCCTTTACCTGTAATTGAAGTAATATGAGTAACACCTTGAACTTCTTGAACGTCTTTTCTAATGCTTGCTAGAATATCAGCAGTAGTTTGAATTTTTGAACCCTGTGGCATCCAAAAATCAAGCATTATTTGAGGTCTAGTAGAATCAGGGAAAAAGCTCTTTTTAACATATTTAAAGTTTGATAATGAAAATAAAAATAAAACAATTACAGCAATAATTACAAACCATCTTTTATTTATACAAAACTTTAAAAAAGATCCATAAATAGAATAAAACTTTCCAGTAAATAATTCTTTATCAACATCATCTTTATTGGCAGCTTTTAAAAACTGTACACCTAATAAAGGAGTAATAGTAACAGCAGTAATCCAAGAAAAAGATAAAGAAATAGCTACAACTTGGAATAATGATTTACAAAACTCGCCTGTATTATTATCTAAAGTTCCAATTGCACCAAATGCCATAATTGCAATAATGGTAGCTGCAAAAAGTGGAGTAGATGTTTGTTTAATAACTTCAGAAGCTGCAAACTCTTTACCATCACCTTTTTGTATTTTAAGAAGCATTCCATCAATTATCACAATGGCATTATCTACTAACATTCCTAATGCAATAATTAAAGCACCAAGTGATATTCTTTCAAGTTGAATTCCCATAACTAACATAAATATGAAAGTACCTAAAATAGTTAGAACTAATACAAAACCAATAATTAAACCTGATCTTAATCCCATAAATAACAATAGTACTGCAACAACAATAAATATAGCAGCAAGAAGATTATTAATAAAAGTACTAATAGAAATATCTACACTTTTTGCTTGATTTGAAATCATTCCAATGTGCATTCCAAGTGGTAATTCTTTTTTAAGCTCAAGTAGTTTAGCATTTAAAGCGGCCCCCATATCAAGTACATTTCCACCTTTTACAGTAGAAATTCCAAGTCCTATAGCTTCATGTCCATCATAAGTTAATATAGATGTTTGAGGTTCTTGATAATCTCTTTTAATTGTAGCTATATCTTTTAAGAATATTTGAGCATTAGAAGATCTTCCTCTAATAATAATATTTTCAAATTCTTTTACAGAATCTAATGATCCTGTTGGTCTAATTCTAATATATTCGCTTCCTACATTTACGCTTCCTGCATTAGTTACAATGTTTTTATTTTGAAGTTCTCTAATTATTTCATTTTTGCTAATTCCTAATTTTGCTAATCTATCTCTATTTAATTCAATATAGATAATTTCTCTTCTATCTGAGAATATATTAACTTTTCCAACATTTTTAACTAAAATCAATTCTTTTTTTAGAATATCTACATAATCTTTTAATTCTTTATTTGAATATTCTTTTCCATATATTGCTAAAAACATTCCAAATACATCACCATAATCATCTTTTACAATTGATTTATTTACACCAGGAGGCATAATATTTTGAACAGATGCTACTTTTCTTCTAACTTCATCCCAAACTTGTGGTAATCTATTAGCTCTATAATTATCTTTAATAGATACTGTAATAATTGATAACCCAGCACTAGATTTAGAAACTAGTTTTTTTAATTGACCTAGTCTTTGAAGAGCTTCTTCTAGTTTATCTGTTACTTCTTCTTCGACTTCTTGAGCCGAAGCTCCTGGATAAGAAGTTATAATTAATGCATCTTTAATAGTAAATTCTGGATCTTCTAGTTTTCCTAGTTTTTCATAAGAAATAAATCCAAAAGCTAAAATAACTACAGTAATAACATAAGCAAATATTCTGTTTTTTATAAAATAGCTTGAAAAATCCATTATTTTAACTCTCTAACTTTCATATTTTCACTTAAAACAGCTAGTCCAGAAATAATTATTTTATCATTGTTTTTTAAACCACTTTTTATAAGAATTTTATTTTTTACAAAATCCCCTACAGTTATATTTCTTTTTTTAACCATTGAGTTTTCATCCATAATCCAAACATAAAACTTATGATTCTCATCATTTAAAATTAAATTAGAATTTATATAAATATTATGATCTTCAATTTTTTTACTAACTCTTACTTTTGCACTCATTCCCGGTAAAACAGTTTCATGTTCAGGGTTTTTCATAATCATTGTAGCTTCAAATGTTCTAGTTACAAAATTAGCAGATGTAGATACTTCTTTAATTAAAGCAGAATATTTTTTATTCTCTAAAGCAGTTATAAATACTTCTACATTTAGTATTTTATTTAGATTATGAAGTTCACCCTTACTTTTAACCATATCTTTTTCAGGAATATCAATTTTAATTTCTAAACTTGAATTATCTTGTAATACTAAAATTCCTTGTTTTGGAGAAATTCTTGCATAATCACTAACTAGTTTTTTAGCAATTACACCTGAGAAGTCTGCAATTAGTTTTGTATCATCTAAGGCTTTGTTAGCAATTTCATAAGAAGATTTTCTAGACTCATATGTAAGTTTTGCATTATCAAAGTTTCTTTGCGAAATTGCACCTGATTTAATTAAGTTCTTTGCTCTTTGTAAATCTTTTTTAGCAGTGTTCATCGCTGTTTTTGCAGCTCTTGTATTTGAAAGGAAGTTTCTAGTATCTAATCTTGCTAAAACATCACCTTTTGAAATATTATCACCAACTTTAAAATAAAACTTTTTAATTGTTCCTGGAACTTCAAAAGCCATAATAGTATTTTGTGAAGGATAAATAACACCTGGGTATTCTAAATATCTTTTTGTTTTAGAAATATCTTGAACATGTAAGATTTTAACTGGTCTTATTATCTCTTCTTTTTTTATCTCTTCTTTTTTTTCACTACAAGCTACAAAAAATATTGTTGTTATAAGTAAAAATAAAATATTCTTTTTCATTTATTTACCTTTGTTCTTATTGTTTTTATTATCTTGATTATCATCTTTCCAACCAGCACCTAAAGCTTTATTAATTTTTACATAATATAAAGAAATAGCACTTTTACTAAGAGATAATTTATCATCTGTTAAAAAACCTTGTCTTTGTGAATCTAATACTTCTTGAAATGATGATAAACCATTTTCGTATCTTAGTTTTGCAAGATTTAAACTTTGTAAATTTAAAGAAGATGCTTCTTTTAAAAATATATATTTAATTTTTTCATTTTTATAAAAAGAAATATTGGAATTAACTTCTGATACCGCTTTTAATACAGCTTTTTTGTATTCATTAAATGCCATTTTTGCTTTAGTTTCTTCACCTTTAATAGCATTTTTAATTTTTTCTCTATTAAAAATTGGGAATAAAAATGAAGTACCTATATTCCATAATTGACTTTTTGCATCAAATAGTGTTCCTGATTCAAATGATTCATATCCCAAAAATCCACTTAATGTAAGATTCGGATATAAAGCAGAATTAGCAACTCCAATTAATGCAGTTTGTGCAGCTAAGTTTCGCTCACTTATTCTAATATCAGGTCTTTGTCTTAGTAAGTTTGTTGAGAACTTTAAATCATTTTCATTAATAAAAGGAATAAATGATTCACTGCTATCTAAAATTGTTTTTATTTCATCTGATGGTTTTGCTAGTAAAAAAGATATTTTTTGAATTAAAGCATTTTTATTAGCTTCAAATGAAGGTAAATATGCTTTTGTTAAAAGTAGGTTTGTATTTGCTCTTAATACATCTAGTTTTGAAGCAGATCCAGCTTCTTTTAGATTTTTAGTTAAAGTGAAAAACTCTTCTTGAATATGAATATTATTATTTGCTACTTTTAATCTATCTTCTAAGTTTCTAATTTGAATATATGTAGTAATAACTTCTGCTTTAAGTGATAATAATACATTTTGGTACATATAAGTATCAGCTTGTAGTTTTGCTTTTTTTGCTTCTACTGTTCTTTGTATTCTTCCAAATAAATCAATTTCCCATGATACACTAAGTCCCACTTGGAATTTATTAGCTTCAACTCCTCCCATGCCAGGAGGATTTGAATTTTCACTTAATTGTCCTCTTCCTGCTCCTGATCCAATTGCTGCATTTGGTAAAAAATCATCTTCACTCATATTTAAAGATAGTCTTGATTTTTTAATATTTAAATAAGCAGTTTTAATATCTAAATTTGACTCTTTTGCTATGTTTATTAGTTTATTTAAAGTAGGGTCATTAAATTTTTTCCACCAATTATGAACTTCTAAATTATTGTATGAACTTTTATATTCTTTATCTAAAGTATCAAATGTTTTAAGTTTAGGAACTTTGTAATCAGGTCCAACAGCACAAGCTGTAAATATAAAAATTAGACTTATATATTTTAGGCTTTTTAACAATTTATCTCCTTCTGTATTAATATTTTAGTTTTTTCAATTACTATAATTGATTGTGTTTCATTTAGTTTAGTATTCCACTCATATGAATTAATTAAAGATATACAATTTTGAACAAATGTATTATGAATATTTAATTCTTCATGTTCAAAAATATGTAATTGTAAAATGCTTAAAGATCCTAAACTTAAAGACCATAAACCAAATAAAAGATTCTTTTTAATTAAATTTTCATTCCCTCTAATCTTTTCATTTTCTTCTTTTATTAAATTTATAATTGTTTCTTCGACTATTTTCGTAGTTTGATTTAATAATTTATCATATAAAAGACTTCTATGTTTTGAGGCTCTGTTTCTAATTGATACATTAGTAACTATTTGTTCAATTTCAGATACATAATTCTCTTTTTCTCTTCTTGCATATGAAGCGAAAGTATAAGCTAGAAGTTTTTCTTTGTGTGTAAAATTTAAAGCATTAATTGCAATAAAAAAATTAGATACTTCTTCAATAGCATCACAAGCAAGGGCAATTACTAAATCTTCTTTACTTTGAAAATGCATATATAAAGTTCCAATTGATATTTTTGAAGCTTTTGCAATAGCTGACATTTTAAAATCAAATATGCCATTCTTTTTAACAATTACTCTAGCATTTTCTAAAATTAATTTTTCTCTTTGTTCTAATTTTTCTTGTTTTGTCACTTCTAACCTTAAAATGAATTTAATTCGAATGAAATTATATCATAAAGCATATAATAATTTTACTTATATTTCATCTAAAAGTAATTAAAAGAAATTGAAGAAGACATACATCAAAAATAATAAAAAATATAGGCATTATTAATGAGAATATAGTTAAGGTTTAAAATAATTTAATTTAAATAATTTAATTTATATTAGGAACTATTAAAAATAAGTATATTATTGTATACTGCAATTAAAAAGGTTAT
>JABSON010000109.1 GCA_013215915.1 Campylobacteraceae bacterium
ATCGCTACTATTAGTTTTTGAATTAATATCTAAACTTTTTTCAATTAAAGTTTTTATTTGTGTTAAAACTTTTTCTAGTTTACTATTTAAATTATTTTCTTTTATATTTTTTGATAACTTTGATTCTAAAAATATACCAGATTTATTTATAAGATTTTTTATGTCTTTTGCTTCTATATTTTTAATATCTTTTAAAAAACTTTCTAAAACATCTTTATGTTTAGACAAAGAAGGCTCATTCTGTATCTGTTTTAATAAAGAATTAATATTAGAACTTGTTTTCCCTAAGTCTTTAAAGACAGAAGACTTTTTTAATAGTTTTGATAAATCATTAGTTTTTGAAGCATTGTTTTTTAGTTTTGAGAATAAGTTTTTAATTACATCTTTAACATTTGAAGCTTGTTTATTTACTATACCTTTTAGATCTGCTTCTTTTAAAACTTCTTTTAAAACTTTGTTATCTTTAGGAATTAGGATATTTAATAAGTTATTTGTATTTACTAACATAAAATAGTATAACATAAAATAAAATCTCTTTAAGTAAATAAAATAAACTTTTGATATAATAAGAACAATTATAGGAGATCAAATGAATATAACAATTTGGCATAATGAAAAATGCTCAAAATCAAGACAAGCACTAGAATATTTAGAAAATAAAAATCTTAATATTGAAATTAAAAACTATCTAGAAAATACTCCTTCAAAAGAAGAAATCAAAGAAATTTTAGAATTACTTAATATTAAAGCCTACGATTTAATAAGAACAAGTGAAACTTTATTTACATCTTTAAATTTAAATGAGAATATGGATGAAAATACTTTAATAGATTTTATGTCTTTAAACCCTTCTTTAATTCAAAGACCAATTATTATAAAAGAGAATAAAGCTGTTATTTCAAGACCTTTTTCTCTGCTAGAAGAATTAGTATAATGCAAATAGAAGTTCATGAAAAACAAAAAAGAATTAAATATATTAGAGTTTTAGAAAAGTTCTTAACAAGAACAATGTCTTTATTAAGATTAGAGAATTTTAATGAAGTGTTATTTAAAGAGCGAACAATTAAAAACTTTAAAGATTTAAGCAGAGCAGAAACAATGGATCTTAATTCTCCTTATTATTCTAACTTAAAAAAATTTATTGAAAAAGTAATGTTTTCTGTATATTTAGAAGTAGATGAAAAAGATAAAGAAGATTTTTTTGATGAAGCAGAGGAAGAAGAAAACTCTATGCAAAATGTTTTATTAAAAGAAGCGAATAATCTTCAAAAAGAAAAGAATGCTACTTCTTATAAAAAAGATAAACATAAAAATTCTAAATTTGATGATGAGTATTAATGGAAGAAAAAAGCTTTAAATTATCTGGAGTATTAAAAAGAGTACTTTATTTTAATGAAGAAAACTCTTATTGTATAGCAGTTTTAGAAAATGATCAAAAAATTTGTGGTGTTTACGTTGATACTCAAATTGAAAAGATTATAGGTGAAGAAATTGTACTTACAGGAAATTGGATAAATCATAAAAAATATGGAATTCAATTTGCTTTTGATACTTTAGAAATTAAAGAAGCTGAACTATTTTTTTTCTTAACAAAAATAGTTAAAGGAATAGGGGCTAAAACAGCTCATATTCTTTTAGATAAATATAGCGAAGAAAAACTAATTAACATTCTTAATGATACCCCAAATGATTTATTAAGCATAAAAGGTATATCTGCTAAAAAACTTGACATGATTGTTAAGTCTTGGCGTAAGTTCCAACACTTAAGAGAACTAGGTCTATTTTTAGCAAAATATGGAGTATCTTCAAATCTAATTACAAAAATATATCAAAGTTTTCCAGAAGTTGATGATTTAATTGAAAAAATTAAAGCTAATCCCTATATTCTAATTAATATAAAAGGTATTGGTTTTAAACGTGCTGATGAAATAGCTAAAGAAATAGGTATTAATCATAGATCTGATTTTAGAATTATGGCTTGTTTAAATTATACTTTAAGAGAATATTGTGATAATAATGGTAACTCATCTATTGATAAAACTCTTTTATTTACGCTATTAGATGATTCATTAAGATTTTCAAATGAAGATGATTTATATGAAATATCATTAAATAAAATGTTAGCAAATGAAGATATCCATCAAACAGCAATAAATAGATTCTCACCTTCAATTTTATATTTTGCAGAAAAAAGAATTTTAGAGTTTTTTAAAAAGCGAGAAAATGATTTACAGCCTAAAAAAATAGTTTCTAATTTTAATGAATATATAAATAAAAGAGAAAAGATTTTAGGTTTTGAACTAAGTGATGAACAAAAACACGCGGTTGAACTTATAAATGATGGACATAAAACTCTATTTTTAATAGGTTATGCAGGAACTGGTAAATCTACATCTTCACGAGCTTTATTAGAACTTCTAGAAGAAATGTTTTCATATGACGATATTATTACTATTGCTTTAAGTGGTATAGCCTCTCAAAGAATCTCTGATACTACAGGTTATAATTCTGCTACTATTCAATCACTATTAATTAAAAATAAAGAAAAAGACTTTTTTGAACAAAAAGTAATTTTACTTGATGAAGCTTCAATGGTTAATTCTGTTATGTTTTATAAAATAATTGCAAAAATATCTGATGATGCTATTTTTATAATTGTTGGTGATGATGGTCAACTTCCTGCTATTGGAGCTGGAAACATACTTGAAGACTCTATTAAATATGAACTAGCACCTATTTGTAAATTAACTAAGATTTATAGACAGAATGAAGATCAAGCTTTAGCTATTATTGCAAATGATATTAGACAGGGTAAAGTGCCTGAGTATAAAGAAAAGTATGAAGACTTTACTTTTATTCCTGTATCAATTGATAATTATTATGCTGCTAAGAATACTTATTCTTCAAATGATTTTTCACTTTTAAGAGAAGATAATACAACATTAATTTTACAAAATATTGTAAATGTATCAACTTCATATATAGAAGAATATTATGAACTAATTAAATCAAAACAAATATCAAAAGCTTTAACACTTTTCCAAATAATCACACCTATGAAAGGTGGAGTTCTAGGAGCTGAGAATTTAAATATAGAGTTACAAAAGATATTTAATTTTTCAAGTAAAAAAGCATATCAAAGTAAAACTTATGAGTATAAATTAACTGACAAAGTAATTCATATTAAAAATGAAAATATGAAAGCTCAAAGTATGACTATGTATAAAAATGGATCAAGTGATTTTTTACAAAAAAGAGTATTTAATGGGCAACTTGGACTAATAATTAAACTAGATTTTGAAGAAAGTATATGTATAATTTTATATCCAAATGATGATATGGTTGTATTTTATCGTTTTGATGAATTAGATAATCTTATATCTTTAGCTTATTCTTTAACAATTCATAAAACACAAGGTATGGAGTATGAAAATTCACTTATACCTATGACGTTCTCACATTATATTATGCATAATACAAAACTACTATATACAGCTATTACAAGAGCTAAAAGTATGTGTTATATTGTTGGGGAAGAAGATGCTTTTAAAGCAGCTTGTAAAAGAATTGAGAGTACAAAAAGACAAAGTGTAATTAATGATATTTTATCTTTACAGCAAAAGAATAAAACATTCTTGCTCTAAAGCCCTTAATTTAACTAAAAAACAAGCAATATTCATGTAACATATTTAAAATTTTTTAGAGGATAATGTTTTATGATAACTTGGATGCAAAAACATAAAAGATGGTTAGTTATAACTATCTGGATAAGTACTATAGCTTTCGTAGGAGCTGGCTTCGTTGGTTGGGGTTCATACGATTTTGGAAAAACATCAGGCAGCGTAGCTGTTGTAGGTGATAGAGAAGTAAGTGTAGACGAATACCAAAGAGAATATTCTTCATTATATTCACAATATGCAAGAATTTTTGGAACTCAGTTTAATAATGAAATGGCTAAGCAAATGAATTTATCAGATGCTGCTTTAAGATTAGTAATTCAAAAGAATTTAATTTTATCTTATGGTGATTCTTTAGGATTAGCTGCTACAAATGAAGAAGTTGTTAAAGAATTAATTCAAATGTCTGCTTTTATTAAAGATGGTAAGTTTGATAAAAATACTTATGTAAAAGTTTTAGCTCAAAACTCAACTACTCCAACAGTATTTGAAAAAGCAATTGAAAGAAATATTTTACTTAAAAAAGTTGAAAATTTATTCAAATTTGATTCAAGTAAAAATGAAATTGAAGCTTTAAGTTCATTAATGTTTTTAGAAGATAATCTTGATATTAAGATTTTAGATATTAAAGATATCATTTTTGTTCAAAATGAAGAAAAAATGAAAAAGTTTTGGTTAAAAAATAAATTTAACTATATGTCAGACACTTCATATGATTTATCAATTGAAAAAGTTCTTTTATCTACAAAATCTTATTCAGATGATGTTTTAAATAAAGAATATAAAAAAAGTAAACATAATTATAAAAAAGTTGATGGAAAACTAAAAACTTTTGCAGAAGCTAAAAAAGATTTAATTAGAGATTTAAATATTAAAGAAAGTAAAAAACTTGCTTTAAAAGAGTATATTAAACTTAAAAAATCTAAAAATGAATTTACAAGTAAAATTACAGTTTTTGAAAATGAATTAAATTATTCTGCTAAAGATTTAAAAAATCTTTCAAATGCAAAAGAAAATTCAATTCTTAAACCTTTTTTATCTAAAAATGAATTTGTTATTGTAAAAGTTAATAAAATTATTCCTCCAAAACCTTTAAGTTTTGAGAAAGCTAAAAATCAAGTTCTTCTTGCATTTCAAAATAATGAGAAAAAAGAATTGTTAGCGGAAAAAGCTGATTTAGAATTAAAAGACTTTAAAGGTGAAAACATTGGTTTTGTATCTAGAAAAGATATTTATAAAATTAAATCTTTAAATACTAATGAAGCTTCTACATTTTTAAATAAACTATTTACAGTTGATTCAAAAATGGGTAAAATTGATTTAGGGAATAAAGTTGTTTTATATAAAATAAATGACTCTAGATTCTCAAAAGCTAATCTTAAAGAAATAGCTTCTGTTAAAGAATCAATTTACGCTTTAATAGATGGTGAAATTATGAATAATTTAGTTAAAAAACTAGAAAAAACTTATGAAGTTAAATCTTCATTAAACACAAAAAATAAGGAATAGTCTTGAGTAAAACTCTTTTAGCACTAGATATTGGTTCTTCTTCAATTACAGCAGTAATTGCTAAAAATGATATGGACTTAAAAATTAATATATTAGGAACTGGAACTGAAGATAGTTCTGGAATTAATAAAGGTTCAATAGTTAATATTGAAGAAGCTGCTAATTCTATACGAAATGCTATTTCAAAAGCTAAAAGATCTACTACTAGCCAAATAGAAACTACTGTAGTTTCTATTTCGGGAGCTCATACTAAAGGTATTAGATCTATGGGTTCTGTTAATGTTTCTAATGGAATCATTACGCAAAAAGAGATCAATCAAGTTTTAAAAATTGCTTTATATAATGCAAGTATAATTCCTGAATACGAAGTTTTACATGTAATTCCAATTTCTTTTAAAGTAGATGACTCAAGTGATATTGAAAATCCTTTAAATATGAATGGAGCTAGATTAGAAGCTTCTGTATATATTTCAACTGTAAAGAAAACTGTTTTAACAAATGTTAGATCTGCTTTATCTTTATCTAATATTGAAGTTAATACTTTTGTTCTTGATTCTTATGCAACTGCATTATCTGTTTTAGATGATCAACAAAAGAATTTTGGCGCAATTGTTATAAACATGGGTGATACAAAAACAGAAGTCCTTTGTTATAAAGGTTCATCAATTATTTTTTCTGATTTTATACCTGTTGGTTCAAATCATATTACAAATGATTTATCTGTTACTTTGCATACTCCAGAAAATGCAGCTGAAATGTTGAAAATAAAGTATGGTAATTTAGAAAAGAATTTTATAAATGATGATTTAGCTATTAAAAAAGTAAAAATACCTAGAATTGGTGATGACCAAAGTTCAAATGAAATATCATTAGATACTGTAAAAACTTTAATTCATGCTCGAGTTGAAGAATTATTAGTTTTAATTAAAAATAAAATAATTCAAAGTGGTATTGAAGAGAGAATAGGATCTGGTATAGTTATTACAGGTGGAATGAGTGAATTAAAAGGTATTAAACATTTAGCTTCTTTAGTTTTTCCTAATATGCCTATTAAAATATCAAATCCTATTAATATTAAAAATGGGTATTTAAATTTTGAAGATCCTGCTATGTCAACAATTGTAGGTTTATTATTTTATTCTTTACAGCATAGACCATGTTTTGAACTTGATTCTAATAAAAATATTATTGAACATGTAACTATTACTAATAATCTAAAAGCACAATCATTTGATATTAAAAATGAACAAGAAAATGTAGTTTCTCAAGAAACAGAAATAATCAAAAATTCTATAGAAGAAAATAATAATTTATTGCCTAAACTTTCTAAACAAGAAAAAGGCAAGGGGTTCTCTGTTTTCTGGAATAAAATATCGGAGTGGTTTTAATGAATGATAATCTCTTCAATGTAGAAGATATAAAAATAGAAATGCCTAATCAAATTTTATCAGATAATGTTGCAAAAATATCTGTTATTGGAGTAGGTGGTGGTGGTTGTAATATGATTAATCATATGATAACTGAAGGAAGTCATAAAATAGACTTAATAGTAGCTAATACAGATTTACAAGTTTTACATATTTCAAAGGCTCCCAAAAAGATCCAGTTAGGACTTAAACTAACTAAAGGTTTAGGTGCTGGAATGAAACCTGATGTTGGAAGAGATTCTGCTTTAGAGTCTTACGAAGACATTAAAAAAACTTTAGCAGGTGCTGATATTGTATTTATTGCTGCTGGTTTAGGTGGAGGAACAGGAACAGGAGCTGCGGCTGTTGTTGCTGCTGCTGCTAAAGAAATTGGAGCATTAACTGTATCTGTTGTTACAAAACCTTTTTCATGGGAAGGTAAAAAAAGAGCTGGTTTAGCTAATCTTGGTTTAGAAGAGTTAAGAAAAGTAAGTGATTCAATTATTGTTGTTCCTAATGATAAATTATTAGAAATAATTGATGAAAGCGTTGGAATGAAAGATGCTTTTAGAATTATTGATAATATTTTATATCAAGCTGTAAATGGTATGAGTGAAGTAATTTTAAATCCTGGTAATGCTGATATTAATATGGATTTTGCTGATGTAAAAACTATTATGCAACATAAAGGTATGGCGTTAATGGGAATTGGTCGTGCAAAAGGTGAAGATGCTGCTGTTCGAGCTTTAGAAGATGCAATTGAATCTCCTTTATTAGATAAAGTTTCATTATCTGGTGCAAAAGGTATTTTAATTCACTTTAATATTCACCCTCAAATTTCTTTATTTGCTATTAATAATGTAATGGAAAAAATTCATGAAACAATTGATTCTAATGCTGAAATTATTTTTGGAACTACTTCTGATAAGAGTTTGGAAAAAGATGAAGTAAAAATTACTATTGTAGCTACAGGGTTTGAATCTTCTAATAATGATAGTTCACCTATAGACAGTGAAGAAGAGACGATACCAACTCAGAAAATATCTATTGATGAAGAGAACCATTTAGATACTCCTCCATTAATGAGAAACTACCAAATTCAATATTCTTTATAAAAATAAAGTTCAAGTTTTTACTTAAACTTTATTCTTCTTCAAAAACAATAATGTCAAAAGAAGACTTTTGAACTATTAAAGATTTTGAAGAATTTTCTTTATAATCATGTAATTTTTTTTCTAAAGAATTTATTTTTTTATTTTGTTCTAAGATATAAGAAACTCCTGCTAAGTTTATTCCATAATCTCTTGTAAGCCTTAATACATATTTAATATTATCAATGTCTTTTTGAGAATATAGTCTAATCTTTCCATTAGTTCTAGAGGGTTTAATTAAACCCTCTCTTTCGTACTGTCTTAGTGTTTGTGGATGTATATTTAAAATTTCTGATACTGTTGATATTAAATGAACAGGTTCATTATATGCTTTCTCTTGCATTTTAATCTTCTGGTAAATATTCTTGCATACTTTTTAATAAATTATCATCTAAATCTTCTATTTTAGGAATAATAATATTAGCTTTTAAGAATAAATCACCATTAATTCCTTCTTTTTTATTTAATACACCAAGTTCTCTAACTCTGAATTTTTGGTTTTGTTTTGTACCTTCTGGAACTTTTAGTGTAATTTCTTTGTATAAAGTTTTTATTGTAACTTTACCACCAAATAGTGCTGTTTTTAGAGGTAGGTCAAAAAATCTACTTAAAGTAAAATCACTTCTTTCATAAACAGGTGAATCGGCTACAATTACTTTTATAATTAAATCTCCTGATTGAGATCCATGAGATTTTCCTTTACCTTTTGCTCTAATTTTTTGACCGTCTTTTATTCCTTGAGGAATTTTTATGTCAAAAGAACCGTTATTTGTACTTACATGGTGTTTACCACCTAAAATAGAAATATCAAAAGCAATTGTAATAGAAGCTTGCATATCTAGATCTGGTTCAAAACCTCCACCAAAACCTTGTTGCCCAAAACCACCTTGTTGTCCAAACATTTGTCTTAGCATCTCATCAAGATCATTACTACCTTGATTGTGTGCAAAGTCGTGGAAGTTTTGTCCACCAAACATAGAATCACCAACTTGATCATATTGAGCTTTTTTATTAGTATCACTTAGAACTTCATAAGCTGCATTGATTTCTTTAAACTTATCTTCAGCACCAGCATCTTTATTCATATCTGGGTGATATTTTCTAGCTAGTTTTCTGTAGGCTTTTTTAATTTCATCTGCATTCGCATTTTCACTTATTTCTAATGTTTCATATAAACTTTTTGACATAATTATCCTATAAATATTAATTATATAATTATATCATATACTTGAGTCTTAGTCAATCAAGGTTTGATTATAAAAAAGATAAATCCAATTTATCTTTTTTATTGAAGAGTATTTTACTTAAGTTTATAAATCTAATAATATTTTAAAACAAGCACCTTTAAATACTTCATCCTTATATGTATATTCTTCATTATCTAAAGAAATAGAACCTTTCATACTAACTTCTATTAATTGGTGAGTCATATATAAACCAAGTCCTGTTCCTTGTTTTTTATGTTTTGTAGTAAAATAAG